>JAGQPC010001186.1 GCA_020426925.1 Planctomycetales bacterium
AAATGACTTAACGTGCAATCGCCCTATGCCAGGTCCGCGAAGTCAGGATCAACCGATGAAGACTCTTAATCGACCATTCGTTTTCTATCAAATACGAAGCCAGATAGTCGAGCAGCTCCGGGTGCGATGGCCGGTCGCCTCGAACGCCAAAGTCGCTTGTGGAGACAACGAGCCCTCGGCCAAAATGATAATGCCAAACACGATTTGCAATGACTCGAGCCGTTAGCGGATTATCTGGTGACGCGATCCATTCAGCGAGCTGCAATCGCCCGCTACCAGAAGTGTCGTCCGAAAGTGTTTGTCCGCCGAGCACTTGCAAGAATCCTCGGCGGACTTGCGGGCCGCGGTTTCTTGGGTTGCCTTGCACCTGAACGTGAGCGTCCGTAGAGTTGCCATCGCGAATCGCGAACGCGGTTTCCAGATCGGGGAACGTTTCAGCGAAGCGAGCTAACTCGGCGCGAATGCTGAGTAACTGTTGCCAAGATTCCGCTCGCGTGTAGTCAAGCTCGCTTTCTGGTTTGCGTTGTAGATCACGGTAACGCTCGAGCGCCGCTCGCTCACGTTTGCGAAGTGCATTGAGTGCTTCTTTGTGCGGCGCGAGAGCTTCATCCGCTCGCTCTTTTCCTACGCGATAAACGAAGTTGCGACGATGAGGCTCGTGTTCAGCACCGGCGTGCGGATAGGTGCTGCAATCAAAAAAGCCGTACAGTGCGTAATAGTCGGAGGTCGGGATTGGGTCGAATTTGTGATCGTGGCACCTGGAGCAGCCGATCGTCAAGCCGAGAAAAGTCTTGCCCAAGTTGTCCAGCGTGTCTTCAATGACGATGTGAGTTTCCGGCACAACTCCGACTCGTCGCGAAAGTGCAATGTATCCCGTTGCGATCGTTCGCTGCCATGTTTCCTCTTCGTCGTCGGTCGGCATCAGATCGCCAGCGATTTGTTCACGCACAAATTGATCGTACGGCTTGTCATCGTTGAACGCGTCGATGACGTAGTTGCGATACTTGTACGCTTCCGGGACAGGAAAGTCAGCGGCGTCTCCGGCGGTGTCTGCGTACCGAACGAGATCCAACCAGTGCTGGCCCCAACGCTCTCCGTAGTGTGGCGAGGAAAGCAGTCGTTCGATCTGATCGTGAACGGCATCGTTCCACGACTCGCGTGCTGCGAGTTCGAATTCGGCGATCTGCTGTGGCGAAGGAGGCAGCCCGATCAAGTCGTAGGTTAGTCGCCGCAACAGTGTACCTGGCGACGAGCGTTCTGCGGTCGCCAAACCATTCTGCCGATGCTTGCGTGCGACAAACGCGTCGATTGGGTGCTCTCCCCACGATCCGTCGATTTGTGGCGGCTGTTGTCGGCTGATTGGCTGGAACGACCAGAACGCTCGCTCTGTGTCGGTAATGCCGTGCTCATCGGGAACGGCATGCACGGTTTCGTCTTGCGGCCAAGGTGCGCCGTCATGAATCCATTGCGTGAGGATCTGAATTTCGTCTGCGGTCAGCGCGTTGTCAGGCGGCATCGCGAGCTCTTCGCTTTCGCGATTGACGGCTCGCAGTAGGAGACTTTTGTCAGGTTCGTTCGGAGCAATCGCCGGACCTGAGTTGCCTCCTTTCAGCATCGCCTGGCGTGAATCGAGCCGCAGGCCACCTTCGGCTTGTCGCTGGTGGCATTCATAGCATCGCTTTATCAATAGCGGTCGCACGCGAGTTTCGAAAAACTCGTCACCGATCATCGGACCGGTCGCGTAGGTGAAAACGCCTAACGTCAGTATCAAATGACTGAATTTCATACTTTGATTGTAACAACCGCTGTGGTGGCAATTTGAACGTACGTATGAATTCGTCTGATCGGCGGTGATGCGCGTTATTTTGGGCGACGTTTTGCCGCCAGGGGTTCTCCTGTCGGTTGTTACTCCTCTGCAACGACGACGATAGCTACCTGACTACGTCTGCCGTCGATATCCTCAAATGGCTGCTCGTCGAGTCCTCCGAGGTTGAGCTCATTGAGTTTGTCGCTTACGAGCTTTAGATCCCAAGAACGACACCCGTGTTCTGTCGTTGCGACGAGAAAATCGCCGCGGGCCGATATTGCGATGTGTTCGATCCGAGAGTTCGGGAACGCGTGGAACTGAACGAGCTCCTTTCCATTGTGGCGGAGCGATATGATCGAGCGATCCATGCGCAACGCCATCCAAGAACGCTGCGCGTTAAATGCTACGTTCGCTACGCCCGATCGAGTCGGGAAAGGCAACGTTTCGAGCTTCTTCCAGTCTGCGGTGTTCCAGACACAATACTCTTCCGTTGTTCCGGTTACGAGTGTTTGGCTGTCGGGTGAAAACTGGACACTGCATGTTTTGAATTCAGGTAACAAATTCGCAACTAGTTTTCCGTTCGACGCATCAAAAACGTGTACGCCACGTTTGTCCCACGTCCCTGTCGCGACAAAACGCCCATCTGGAGATATCGCAATGTTATCGAGGCCTTCATGTTCCTCCGTTTCTATGTCAGGGTGTGAGTCGTTCATGTCAACGATTAGCGCTCGGCTTCCACCATCGGCGACAAGTGTGTTGCCCGATTGACTGAATTGCATTCTCTTGAAGCTGCCGGCACGAAGCAGGCGAGCAGGCCCTATGTGGATTTTGTCTTCAACCGTGCGAACTGGCCAGACATGGATGCCTTTGCTGCACGCCGTAACAATATCACCCAATGGTGATACCGTGCTAAAGACATTGCCAGTAGCGTTTGGGATGGGGAGCTGGCCGAGCAGCTGCATCGAATTTAGGTGTAGCACGTCAGCAACGCCGGTCCGACTGCCAACGATAGCCAGTGGTTGACTCGGGTGAACCGCGAGCGAATTGCGGCCTCGTTGTGTGGATGCTGGCGCGGCAGGTGGAATAACCCTTGCGGCGCTGACTGTCTTTTTGAGATCGTCGTCGACGGTCAACCAGCCTTCATCGCTGTTGCGCGAAACCAGCACGCTATCCGATAGCGTCATTTCTTGGCGTGCAGCGTCCACGTCCCATACTCGCGTGGTGGAGTCGTGGGCGCGTGAAGCCAACCACGAGCCACCGTGAAGATAGCAAAGCCTCGTTACCCGCGCATTATGGCTGCCAACTTTGTTGAGGCGAATACCTTCGGGTGTAAATTCAAGAATCACGATGTCGCCATCATCAGTCCCGACGCATAATTCGGATCCGGTTGGGCTCCACTGCAATGAATTCGAATCAAACGGCAACCGCATTCGCATAACGGCTTTGTTGTCCTTAGGGGCTTCTTCCAAATTGTGTATTGCCAAAATGCGGTTGCGAAACGAAGTCGCGAGCTTCGTATTGTCGGGATGTACCGCTAGTCCATACACGTCGTAACTTGTCTTCAGCGATCTGGTTTGCTTACCGGACTCAGCATCGTAGATTTCCACTATCCGCCGATCGCCATACCTGCAGATCGCAATTCGACTGCTGTCTGGGAAGAAACAGGTGGGGCCACTGAATGGTTCAGGCGTGACGACTTGCATAGCGTCATCAACACGCCACACGACAAATCGTTCATCGTCTCCATACATTGCGGCTAGAAAACGGCCATCTGGGCTGAATTCTAAACTTCTTGCCAGCCGCATGCCTTGTTCTGGAAGCATAACGACGTGTTCAGAGCCTTCAAAACGTCGAATATGTATGGCGCCGTTTTTGTCGCTTACCGCATAAAGTCGCGCTTCGTGGCTGATTCCAGCCTTGCCTTCTGAATCGATTTGCCACGAATGTTCGCAAACATATTCAGGCAGCGCGAGGCAGGCGACCGCTTCGTTTCTAAGCTTTAGCAACGTGTTGTCGAGATCGTCCTGAGCGACCTCTAGAGAACGTAATAGTGTCTGAGCACTGCGAATGGTTTGTAATGACCCGTTGCGCTGGCCCGGCGCCTTCGTACGGCGCGTCGTGTTCGCCTGGAGCATCAGAGAGTCGAGCAAATGTAAATCGGAGGTTCGTTTGGCCTGATTTGCTGCGATTTCGGCACGAGTTGCTCGGTGCAAACTCGACTGCAGTTCCGTCGACTTTTGGTGTAGCGTCCACGCGGAATATGAGGAAATCGTTGCAGTGCTTAAGAGCAATATGGCTGAAATCACAACAAACGTTGTCGTTAGCTTGTTTCGCTGAGCCAGGCGCGCCAGGCGGCTGATTCTGGAAATCGGTCGCGCATGAATTGGCTTGTTTGCCAGGAA
>JAGQPC010001187.1 GCA_020426925.1 Planctomycetales bacterium
ATCACCCGGTTCGTACTTTCGCACGCCAGAAATACGAGTAGGATCTTCGTACAACCGATACGTCATGCGGACTTCGCCGATTGGCCGACGCGAGGCAATGTCGTAGCCTTCGATCGGAATCACTTTCGGGTAAACCAACAGATAATTCGGATCGTTCCCCACTTTGTAGCGACGATGCAGTCCGAAAAGATCTCCGCTCTCCAGAACCAATGGTCCGATTTGGTAGTAGCCACGCCGATTGCACTTCATTTGATATCGCAGTGATTTTTGCTGGCCCGGCCAAACGCTCAGCAGCTTAATTCGCTCCCCGGCCAGTTGCAGATTTGGCGGATTGAACGTCAACGCACTTCTTGGCAACAGGTCTTCCGCTAGCACCCATGCGATTGGCCACCTGCCGTTGTTCTTGATGTTGGCGATGACGGCGACAGTATCCCCGATCGCAGCCTCGGACCGATTGCATTCTCGATTCGAATCCAATTTATCGATCCACTCTCGCGCCATCAGACGACTGACAATTAGCACTCCCAGCAGCGCATACATCGCGTATGCGAGCAAACCTAAATTGAACACAAGCGCAAAAAGCAGAATCAAAACTGCGCCGACATACCAGCTCATGCTTTAAGCCTTCGACATAATCGGGACGGCAACGTCTGCGACAAGGTCAGCGACGACGGCTTCGGCGGTGAGTCGGCGCAGTCGGGCTTCCGGTTTCAGAATCACGCGATGATTCAAAACGGGGCTAGTCATTCGCTTGACGTCGTCAGGCGTAATAAACTCACGGCCTCGAATTGCGGCCAACGCCTGAGATGCGCGAAATAGAGCAATGGTCGCTCGCGGGCTTGCGCCCAGCGCGATCTCATCGTGATTCCGAGTGCTGTGAACGATCTCTGTGATGTACCGGCGGACTTTCGGGTCGACATGGACGCCCCGAATCTCTTTTTGGCACGCGAGTATCTCGTCGGTTTGCACAACCGGTTTCAAGTTATGGATTGGATGCTCGTGCTGAAGGCGTTCTAACAACGCAAGCTCGTCGTCGAACGTTGGATAGCCGAGACTGAAGCGAACCAAGAAACGGTCGAGCTGCGCTTCGGGCAGAGGAAAGGTTCCTTCGTGGTCCACCGGGTTCTGCGTCGCGATAACGATGAAGGGTAAATCTAACTTGTGCGTTGTTCCATCGACTGTGACACTTGATTCCGCCATCGCTTCCAGCAGCGCCGCTTGCGTTCGCGGCGTTGCTCGATTGATTTCGTCTGCGAGGACGATCTGCGAAAAAATTGGACCTCGACGGAATTCAAATTCCACTGTCTTCTGATTGAAGATCGACGCGCCGGTGATATCGGTTGGCAGCAAATCAGGCGTGCATTGGATTCGGCGAAATGATCCGCCGACGCTGGCAGCAAGAGCTCTCGCCAGAATGGTTTTGGCGACCCCGGGCACATCTTCCAACAGAATGTGCCCTTCCGACAGCCACGCAACGAGCGACAAGACCAGTTGAGGCCGTTTGCCGATGACGACGCTTTCCACGTTGGCGATCAGCCGTTTGGCAACTTCACTCGTTTGCATACTTTCCGTCTTTCATCGCGCAAGCCTTTGACTTGCGGTACATTTTGATCTCGAGCCAGCTGTGCTGATTATCGCATTTTGAGCAAGCGGCGCCCAACCGAAATCGTTTTTCGCTCGATTGTTTATGATTGCCCGGTGTAAGCGAGGCCATCTGCACTTGTTACTGACTCGGCCAGAACGCAAATGCTACACTTCCTAACGCAACGCTATTCCTCCATTCAGGCGAACCTTATGTCGGGAAGAATCAAGTATCGCTTTCGCCATTGGCTGATCACGAGCCTGTTGGGCTTATCAATCGGCGGCATTGGGCTCGTTGTAAAACAATATGGAGGAATGGCTCCAGTCCGCACGATGCTGTCGGCGTCGGACTATCTGATGCTCGACGAAAGCGGGCCGAGATTGGGAGGGCGTGCAGCTTCAGACGACATCGTCATCGTGACTTACGGCGAAGAGTGCGCAAACAAATTGGGTACGAAGCCGGTACTGTCCACCGACATGGAACTCTATCGCAATCTCTTGGAAGCCGGCGCGACGGTGATCGCTGACTGCCGAGTCATAGCGTGCCCTACGGTGCCCGAATACGAAATGGAGCTTGAGCCATTATTTCAGGCGCTGTCGGAACTTGAGAACTCGCAAGGCCGAGTGTTTCGCGACATCTCGGTAACGATGGAGATCGATTTGGACCGGATCCAGCCGTACCTGACTTACATCGCTCATAACGCGGTCAACTATCGGTCAGTCGCGACTCCGATCTTTCAGCCGAGGCTGTATCCGCTGGCCTATTGCGATTACTTGTCAATGCAAGAATCGATGGCTGTGCGAGCGGCCAGACAGCACGAAGGTCTTGAACCCGCAACCAAAGAACAAATCGCCGCCAACTTAAAATCAAGCGGTATGTCGTACATGTGGCAGGCGCAGCACCCGGCAATGGTGTCGCTGCTGGGGGAACCGCCGGAGACATTTGAAGCTGGTCCGTATCAGATCGGCGACCACAAAATCAATTGGCATGGTTTTCAAACGACCTACTTGGCGGTTTCTCCGGGTGCGGTATGGATTGACTACAGCGTTTCTCCGAAAGGTTTTCCGCGACTGCGGTACGGTGACATCGTCAAAGGTGAACTTGATCCAAAAGATGTGCGAGGAAAAATCGTCATCGTTGGACTTTCCGTAGATTTTATTCCCGCAATGGATCGCTTCTTGATTCCGACTCAAATGGAACAGACCAGCGAGATGGACGTTCTCGCCTGCGCGATCCAAACGATTCTGAGCGATCGCAATCTGAAAGAATCGCCGACGTGGCTGAAGTATCCAATCATGCTCGTTGGCGTGCTGTTGTTTTCGTGGGCTACTGCAATTCGGCGACTACCGATCGCAGTATGCACAGTTGTCGCGCTGATGGCGACCTACTTCGCAGTCATGACCTACGTCTACCGGCAATGCTATTTCACGGACGTTGTGATTGCGCCGATTGCGTTCTTCGCGGCGACGCTGGCGAGCGGCGGTTATCGATACTTGGGCGAAATTCAATCTCGCAAACGGGTCACCGAGATGTTCGGTCGATACGTGCCGAGAGCGGTTGTGACGCAGCTCGTGCAGAAACCAGACATCGAGGAGATGATTTTCGAAGGCCGCAAGCGAGAAGTCTCTGTCTTGTTTGCTGACATTCGAGGCTTCACTCGCTACACCGAAGACCACGCGCCGGAGCTGGTACTTGAGCAGCTTAATGAGCTGCTGAGCATCATGGTCGACTGCACGTTCAGCAATGAAGGAACCGTTGACAAATTCATCGGCGACGCGATTCTTGTCCTATTCAATGCACCAACTGATCAAGCAGATCACGCTACCAGAGCAGTCAGAACCGCCTGGGCAATTCAATCGGCGTTGAAAGATCATCCAAGTGGACTTTCCATCGGAATCGGAATTCACACCGGACAGGCGGTTGTGGGAAATGTTGGAACGCCAAAACGAATGGAATACACGGCAATCGGCAGCACGGTGAACATCGCATCAAGGCTGT
>JAGQPC010001188.1 GCA_020426925.1 Planctomycetales bacterium
GGTTTTCTCGCGAGACGATTGCTCGCCCGATCGTGGGAGATGGAACCGTCTACGCATCGGCATCAATGATAGGTGGCGTCGCGGACGACCAGCCAGACCCCGAGCCGTTTTGGAAGGCAATGTTGCACTTCGATGCGAACGGCGATGAGCGTCTGGGACGCAGCGAAATTACAGAGCATTTTACGATTCCGTTCCGCCCCGATTTGCCGGTCGGCCATCCAGGATTCGGCATCCCACTTCCCAGCGATCCGGATCGCCGCAAGGAACGTCAGGAGAGCATGTTCGACTGGACCGACAAAAACAAAGACGGATTCTGGACGCACGACGAATTTGTGAAAAGCATGTCGTTCAACCGAGGAAAACCGAATTTGATCGCTGTGAGACCAGGTGGAACTGGCAACGTGTCCGATTCGCACGTCCCGTGGGCTCTGCACAAAAACATTCCCGAGATTCCCTCACCAGTTTTCTACGACGGACGAATCTATCTGGTCCGCGATGGCGGGATTCTAACTGCGATTGACGCAGCCACCGGCAAAGTGATTTATCGAAAGCGGTTACAAGCATCTGGTCACTACCGGGCATCGCCTGTTATCGCGAATGATCACATCTATTTGATATCGGAAGTTGGAATGCTGACTGTCGTCAAAGCAGGAGATGAATTCGACGTCATCAGCCAAACCAACTTCGAGGACCATGTTGCCGCCACGCCCGCGATCGACAAAGACACGATATACATTCGAACCGAAAAACGACTGTACGCGTTCCGGCAATAAGGCGTGAACAACTGCGGACCTTCTGAACTGTAATACATCGCGCGCACTGCAACGGTTGGTCGATGTTTCTGTCGAAGGCCTCCGCGGACTTGCTGACCACAATCTGAAAAAGCTTGACTTGAAATCAACTGCCATCACGAAAGAAGATCTCGAATTGGCCAAATCAATTTTGCCGGATTGTGATATCCTATTGAACAAGCCTGGGTATCGTATTCGGAATCGTACGGGAATCAACTTCGAGCGGCATTTTCGGTCGCACCCCAACTAGGAAATTGAATCGTTCCCAATTCGAAACCACGAGCTGGAGGCCAGCAGATGCGCGTTTTGCTGTTCTCCGCAGATCTGAAGCATGCCCAAGTAGACACACATCGGAGTAGCGTTTTGAACCTCTCGCATTTGACGTTGGTGTCGTCACGCGATTAACTTAACTCTCCCCCTGGGAGAGTCGCCGCGCAGCGGCGCAGAGGGCTTTCGTCGTCTGCCAACCGCTCACTGTGAGAAAACGTCGCGCAGACGCCCTCCCCGGAATCTCGCTGGCGCTCGCCTCCGACCCTCCCGGCGCGGGAGGGTGAAGAAACCCAGTGCGCATGCCACCGCTGTGGAAGAAAGCACAGAACCTTACGCAGCTCTGCGAGCCAACGACACAACGCCAAGGCCCAACAGAATCGCGATCGTTAGCGATGACGGTTCGGGAACGGCGGCGGCTTGCTTAGGCCCTTTCTCATAGCCGCCCGATGTGAACGCTTGAACAAAGTCAGAGCTGTCGAAATCTCGGTCTCCGTTCCAATCGCCTTCCGCCCACGTCGAGTTCTGTTCGATACCGTCTTCGTATTCGTTGGCGCTGAAAACCGCCACGAAGTCGCTACTGTTAAACTCGCCGTCAAGATTCGAATCGCCGAAGTAGGAGTTCCTCAACGTTTCAATCCAGTAGCCGCGATCGCCACCATCAACCGTGCCACTATTGTCTAAATCGAATTGAGCGTCCATAGAGCCTTCAAGCACGGCCACTGTCAACGCGTCCATGTCGCCAGCGTCCAAGTCGCCACTGTCGTTGAAGTCACCTGCGATTCCGCCGGACGACGAAGGGATCCGGACCGTGTCAAAGCCGATCCAACCCCAACCTCCTGAATACGAATCGTAGACATCGATCGCATACTCTTTTCCGTTGTTTGCGAATTCGGCTAGAGTGTCCTGCGAGATAGTCACGGTCTCCCAAACGGCTCGATATTCTGGATCGGTTGGTCGCTCTTTTCCGTCGTTTTCGCCAGTGGAAAACCCATGAGCGACATACTCGTTCGCCTCGATATCGAGCAATCCAAATCCTTGAAAACCGCTGCCGTCTTTCAATTCCAGAAACCACTCGGGATCGGTTGGTGGATCGTCGAAATCGGGATCGAACGGTTGGTTTGATCGCGCCGCGCCTCCGATCATGTCGATCGCGATGTCACCGCTACCGTCCAGCTGAAACGGCGGCGAACGCAGAATCTGCGTGTAACAAACGGTGCCTCCCAAGCAGTCTCGAGTGTCCCATGGGTCGGGAACGATTCGATAATCGCCTGATGTCGCCGGCAGCAAATCAAAGCCATCGCCGATGTCGATCGTCTCGTCGGATGGAGCCCACCCACCGTCGCTGTCGTCAACAGGAAACGGTTGGCTGTCGATTGTCAGGTATTGCCATCCTTCGAACGTACCGTCGTCGAATCCGTACGTTATAGTGGCACCATGTGACAAGACCGGAGTTGCCATTGCAATTAAGATCGTCCAAACCAAGAAGCGGCTCATGCTCATTCCCTTTTCATTTCGTTCTCTAAAGCGACTAACGATAAGTGCGTTTTATCGCTCGATAGTCGCGTTTTCAGTCTGTGTGCTCGTCTTCGGTTGCGGAAAACCGGACACCAATATAACGGCTTCTTCGAAAGACCAACATCATAAGACAAACACTGATGACTTTTCGCGAAATCTTGAAGAAGAATCAATCAAAATTGACGATCTGGCCAGTGCTCGAGCGGAATTGAACGAAAACGTCTGGGCGCAGGAAGTGGATGCTCAGCGATATGAACAGTTCTTCATTCGCTTGTGGGACCAGCTGCGTGCAGCGCCCGACAAGATCGCAGTTTTGGAAGGAGTAAGTTTTCGTGAGCTATCGCACGCGGTCCCCGTTGGAACTGCGAAACTGGAACACAATATCCTGGCGTTTGAATTCGGCACCGCTGCAACTGAAGTGTCGCCAGATGGCTGGAAGCAGTTAGCTCGTCAGCTTCGCGAACGCGGCTACGAAATCGTCGAAACCGAATGGCACCACTCAAAGTTCGAGCCGCATGAAGACGGAGCTCGCTCGGGCGTCAGCTTCGTCTTGCATCTGACTCGTCAACTCGGCGGCCAGCCAAACGCGTCGTCGGCAGAACAGGCCGAGCAACGCATGATCGTTCGCGGCGTCTTGAATGTCCAATGGAACGAGGACCAAGTTGATCCTCGGCCGGAAACAATCGCTGTGGACAATCTTGAGATTCTTGTGCGAACAGGAACGCCAGCCTTCCAGCATATGTTGACTTGCAAACGCACAGCGGGGCAATCTGCCAGCGCTCATCCAATCATCGTCTACGATTTGAACGGAGATGGATTTCCTGAAATCCTCATCAGTCGATGGAATCGTGTCTATTGGAATGAGGGAGGAACTCGATTTCGCGAAGACGTATTATTCGACCATTACGAGCCGCTCGCGGAAGCGGGGCTCGTTGCCGATGTGACTTCGGACGGGGTCGTCGATTTTGTCACGATCAACCGCGAGGGCAAGTTGTTGGTGTACGAAGGAGAACGAAGTAGCTTTCATGAAGAACCAACGATTGCCGCCAGCATTACGGCTCCGTTGACCCTGGCGATGACTGCTGGAGACATCGACGCCGACGGAGACGTTGACTTGTGGATTACGCAATACAAGCCGTCTTACGTCGGTGGTCAAATGCCGACTCCCTACTACGACGCGAATGATGGCGAGCCTTCGTTTCTGCTGGTCAACTCGGGGAATGGCACCTTTGAAGATCGAACAGACGACGCGGGTTTGGCGACGAAGCGGAATCGACGTACGTACAGCGCGTCGTTCGTCGATCTTGATGACGATAACGATCTCGACCTTTTTGTCGTCAGCGATTATTCGGGCATCGATGTTTACTTCAACGATGGCAGCGGGCATTTTGAAGACGTGACGGAACGCCAGCTTCCGAACCGCAGCCTGTTTGGGATGGCTCATGCGTTTGCCGACTTCGACAAAGACGGCAAGACCGATGTGTACGCGATCGGGATGAGCAGCACGACGGCG
>JAGQPC010001189.1 GCA_020426925.1 Planctomycetales bacterium
GGTGGAACCCGGCCGTCGAAGATCAAGCGACCGACCGGTCTCACCGAATCGGCCAAACGAAACCGGTGATCGTCTATCGCATCGTCGCGAACGGCACGGTCGAGCAGCAGATTCTGGATCTGCACGCCGACAAGCGTGATCTGGTCGCGGGAATCATGGAAGGCACTCAAAAAGCCGGCAAACTTTCGACCGACCAATTGCTCGATTTGATTCGACAGAAATAGGGCGAATAAAACGAAAACTCTTGGCGGCGAAAACTCTGTCCGCAGGATAACGTCCGCCACGGCTCTTGCCTTGGAACTCGCTGCATATCCGTTGGAGTACAGCCTCTAGGCGTCTTAAGGCTGAAGTAACCGACTGAAGCCTGGACTGCAGTAAATGGCCTCGCCATATCGGGCAGCTCGCCTACCAGTTGCTGGCGTTCAGCGAGACAATAGAATTCCGCAAAAATGTTGGCACTCCCAAGGGAAAGTGCATTGGGCTGCATCTAACTCGCGTCGTTCATCAATGGGTCGGAACGGCGATCAAACGCCGGAACGCTCGTTACTTTAATCAGATCTTCACGCAACTTATAGCGAGCTCGCGGGGTTAGCATCGTACGATATCGGTGCGCATGCACGTCACTGAACGACGTCGGCTACTGAAAAAGAGCTGCTCGTTCAAACTAATCAAGAAAGAAATAAACAGGAGAGGACCATGCAGAAGATTGTCATCACGCTGGTATTTGCGTTTTCCGGATGGTGCACACCCGCCCAAGCACAGGAGCTTCACGGCCCCATTTGCAGTTGGCATCTCGATCCAACCTCGACAATGAATGTTCAGTGGATCGAAAAAGTGAACGCTGCGATCGACGACGGAAGATGGTTTGTTGGCACGGCAGGATTCGGATACGGCGATGACGACGACGCCACGCAGCTGGCCATGCAGAATAAACATCGAACGTTGTACATCCGGCAAGAATTTAAACTACGCGCGCTGCCGACTGAACAGTCAATTACCGTTTTCGGCGGATGGACCGCTGTGGCACAACGCAAAAGCGGCGAGTCAATCACCCACGGTTTGACGGTTAGCTTCGACTTTCAATCTCGCAGCACTACCGGGCAAGTCAAGCAAGGCGACGCTGAATCAGATTTGTCCAAAGTCGATATCGCGGGGCAGTCGGTCGAAGTCGAATACAAGATGTTGCTCGATGGCACAGAACGAAATATTCGTGTCACGGCCGAAGCAAGCGGCGAAGCCAATGACAAACTCGCTGGCACCTGGGAAGCGGTAGACGATCAAGGCACGTCAATCGAAACTGGCAAGTGGACCGCCGATCTAACGGATCCGCCAAGGTTCGGCGGAGGTCGACGTGGCGGAAACCGTAGTGGCCGAGGCAACTTTGGCAACCGTGGAGGCGATCCGAAAGTCAAGCTAGTCCTGCGAGTTCGCTACGATGACGGATTCATTGCT
>JAGQPC010001190.1 GCA_020426925.1 Planctomycetales bacterium
TGCCTATCACCAGCAAACGATGGATTATGTACGTGACATGCAGTCAAAGTACATGCGCGACGAATACGACTACACGAATCCCAGCTCGGGCCACGTTTATCGAATTCCATACGGGACGCCAGGCACCTTTTATCAAAGTTCAAACGGGCAGCAATTCTACCACGGCCCCAACGGTCAAATGTACCAAGTCGGCCCCTACGGCTACACAACGCAGCTGAATCCGTAGCCAGGTCATTAGCTGCGTGCGGCGCCACTAAAGTGCCTGCTCTATCAGGGAATGCCCGAAAAGGGCATTTCCTGTCTCGATTTACGACGAAGTTTTCGCCTTCAAAATCCGCGAAGTTTTCCCGAGGCCTGTTTCCGTGGAAATAAATTTCCAATTTTCGTCCGGTCGGCTGTCACAACATCGCAATCCGCCTGTACTGGCAATGTTCACTCGAAGCTAACGCTGTCTATCCAACCTAGGAGAAACTCAATGTTTAGGAAGTTTTGCTCTCGCTACGTTTGTTCATGCTTTATTTCAGTTCTGGCCATCGCAATGTTTTCCAGCTTCGCAAAAGCGGCACCGGTCACGTTTACCGTCACGGTGAGCGATGTTGGAGACGCGTTGTTTCAAGTCGATTGGCCACTGGCCGAAAAATACTCGGAAATGAAAAAGAACGCCGATCCACTATATCTCGCACGTTCGCTCAGTGACGTTTCCGCTTGGCATGGCGTCGAGCAAATGAAAGGAGAATTCGTCGACAGCCTCCAGTCTTTTAAAGCGAGCATGACGCAGAGAAGTTACGCCACTGTCGCCAGACCGGGGAAGTGGCAAATCGACATGCGGGGCGAAGACATGTCACTGATCAACATTTCCGAAAACGTCGCGACGTTTGGCAGCGCTTTAGTTTCGGGACAAGATGCCGTCAGCGTGATTGCTCGCTTAGTTCTACCTGAAGGCAGTTCGCGCATTCACTTCGACGAAGCTGCGCAGCGATTGACCTACGATTGCGTGCCACAACTTGCCACCAACGCTGATGGCGATGTTGAAGTATTGCTCGATGCGAAGGAAAAAGTCATGAGTTCGCTCGCCAAGGTTTATGGTGAAGAGGACTTTGACAGTTTTTGGGTGGCGCGCACTCAGGTGTTGAACTCGAGCAACCACACTTTGCAGAATCTGCGGATTCGACATCGTGTCGCTGGTCTGAGTTCCTGGAGCGGCTGGAAAAAGCATCGAATCGTCTATCCTGGGCAAACGGTAGTTGAACCTTTCTTTCCTGTGTTCGATGTGGAAGAGCTGTCCAAATTCACCGACACTCGCGTCGCCATGGTAGAAGTCGAATATCGTTACGAAATCGATGGCAAAACAGTGACCGATTCCGATTCGCGAAAAATCAAAGTCCTTTCCAGGAACGAAGCGTTGTGGGCGAGTCGACGTCCAGAAGATCGTCTCGATTGGACCGATCACTATGACAACACTCCCATGGTCATTTCTGCGTTCTGTAATTCGAATGACCCCGTTGTGCAAGAAATCGCGGGTGCGGTTTCACGCATCAACGGTGGCATTCCTCAGGCATCGGATGAAGGCGCGATTGGTTTCCTGCGAGCGTTTTGGCGATTCCTAGAGATGAATCGAGTTGCGTACCAAAGCCCGGCGGTTGGAGCCGATGCATTCGATCGCAACCTGCAGCACGTGAAATATCCGCGAGACGTAATTCGCAATCGCGCTGGAACGTGTGTCGATCTGGCTATCCTGTGGGCAAGCGTCGCTAAGGCTGTGGGGCTACAAGCCTACGTTCTCGTCGTTCCTCAACACGCCTTTCCCGTGGTTCGACTTCCAAGCGGAGAGCTCTGCCCGATCGAATCGACGCTTATCCTTCATCAGGATTTCGAGACGGCTCGGCAGTCCGGAATCAAGTCATACCGCATCGCTGATGGCCAGCTCACTACCGATACAAACGGCAATCCAATTGCTCATGCGGGCAAGGTGATCGACAGCGACATAAATGCCATGCAATCGAAAGGAGTTCATTGTCTCGATCTTCCACTGGTGGCGGACGGATACTTGTTGCGGCTCGGTTACAAGATCGAGTTGCCATCTACCAACAGAGACTCGAGTCGTTCGGCTGATGATTCCGCGCAAGAAAATCGGCAGTCGGACTCAGATGAACGCCTGGAGGAAATTCGCCAAGTTTCGAAATTAGTGGGCAAATGGGTGCGAGACGGCGACAGCGGCGAAAACTTCATTCATCTGCATTCAAACGGCACAGTCACAATCGCAGCCTCCGGAAAACCGAAACTGGACGGGACGTGGACCGCGGATAGATCGACGATCGAGACGAGTTTTGGCGACAAGCTCCCCTACGAGCTCCAAGATGACAACAAACTCGTGCTATCGATTAATCGCGATCACGTCGTCTTTCATCGAGTGGCAACAGAGCGCCTTCAACCCGACTTCGAACATCGCGGCGCAACGGGTG
>JAGQPC010001191.1 GCA_020426925.1 Planctomycetales bacterium
TCACCACCGTTGCGAGTGATCAGCTTCGCCAAATCTTTCCACTTATCACTTGGCATGTGCCGCGTTGATCCGTCTGCCATGACAAACCGGAACGAATCGCCAAACGGCTTGACGGACTTTGCGTCTTCCGGAGTATTGAACTCCAAATCTTCTGGCTTCGTCCACGGCACCGATTTTTCAGTTTCAATGGCGAGCAACGTGTTGGAAGTTCCATCCGTGACATCGCGCAGGTTTACGCCTCCAGCTTTTCCAAACATCGTTTGGTCACCCACGAAGACGACGTAGTTCGTATGCCCGATCGGTTGATCCTCTGGCGCAGACGGACTGCGAAACACATCAGGCATCTTCTCGAGGAGTTTTAAATTGGCCTCGCTGTCCCACGGCTCATCGAAACGATATTGCCTGTAAAGCTCACGACCGTCTTTAACATCTAAGAGCAGCACGAGCCAGACGCGCCAGCTAACAGGATACTTATGCCCTTCGTTCGCTGGAGGAATACGGCGCGTAATTGACTCAGAATTGGCAAATTGTAATCCAATCTTTCGTAGGTTATCAGTCGTTGTTGCGTTCTGAAGATTTGCAGCTCCTCTCAATGCGGACGTGAGTTTATCGATGTCGCCCTTGTCGAAATTGCCGGTAATGACCGCTCTTGCTGAAAATGCGTCTCGGATCGGAATTGCTGAAATGACCTTACCGTTCAGGATTATCGCCAGTTGCCAGCCTTGGTATTTGGTCGTCAGCTGTTGCAGGCGGTTGCTGAGCGGCTCTGCAAAGTCAAGTTTCAGCATCGTTTCGTTTGGCTGCGGATTCACAGTCACGCTCAGTTTGCCATTGATGTCCGTCCAGTGAATGACGGCGTCGTCATCACGCTCCAACGCAACATAATTGATTTCCGAATCACCGAATGATATCGAAGGAGTATTGACCGATTTGTCTTTCGGAAACCACAGCGCAACCGAGTTCAGAACCGGTTTGCCATTTGGGTCGACGGCAAGGTCTTGATGCTCGTTAGGATCCGTCTTCTTGATCACACCAAACATTAACGGCTCGACTTCAATTGGCGTAATCCCAGAGTCAGAAGATTCGGTCGGATCGGGCCCCAGCTTCGGACGTTCGACCGATTGCAGGCCGCCGTCCAACGCGTCCATCAAGTAGCGAACGAACTCGCCCGAGATGTCGCCGGTCACGTTGGCACGATCAACGATGGGACTGGTGATTGTTGGAGCCGAAATGATCTTGCCGTTGATGATGATGGCCAATCGGCGGCCGATGTTGGCGGTACTGAGATCTCGAATCTGCTTCGCCAGATCCTTTTGGAAATGGAAGAACAGCTCGGGCCCTCGGCTGCGGCCACCAAACTGAGTTTGAGCGCTAATCTGCCCCAAAATGTCTTTCCACAAGATGACTTGATCGCGTCGATTAAGCACCGGCAAATACTTGTCTTGTGCATTGCCATTGAGAATCGTGACGCCTTCCAAGTTGACGTCGTCGTTCGCCCAGAACCAAGTCGCTTTTTCGGTCAGAAACGGCTCACGCGAAGGATTCGATTCTGGCAAACCTTCTGCGATACCTTCCGCTAACGCGTCCGACAGCACGGCGAACATCAGCGGCTCAACTTCCGACATTCCTGCAAAAAAATCAGCCGTCTCGGTCTCTAACTTGCGAAGTAGTTGAATCTGCCTCTGAAGACTCAACACTTCAGGGTGTTTGCTTCCGTATCTTTCCGATAACTGCATGTGCTTGAGCAGGAGCGTGATTAGTTCCTTCGAATAAGTCTCCGAAGCTTGGCCCGCGTGAGAGTCGCTCGACGACGCACCGTATCCGCTCGAATGATCATCCGCGTCGTGCGAGTCCGCCGCATGTGAATCCGCACCGTATGAATCTCCACTGTACGAATCCGCGGCATGCGTTGGTACGTAATCACTACCGTGGGACGCGGCGGATGAGCTGTTGCTATGCGTAGCCCTGCCGTCGTTAAAACTGGATGCGGCATCCGAGTTTCCGCCACTGTGTGCATCAGGTCCATATTTTTCGCCGTGCGAGTCGGCCGAATGATCACCTTCGTCGCTCTGAACGTTGACTTGCGTTCCGTCATCGCCGTGAACGACCATCTTGCTGCCGTCGGGAAAGTTGATCGTAACGATGACGCCTAGCAAGAATCCGCCTACCAACGCCGCAAATCCGGTCGCGACGAGCACTCCGCGAGAAACTTTGCCCTTGTCTGGTTGAGTGTTTCCAGAGTTGCTTCGCGGCGTCGCAATTTCCGGCAACTGATTTGGATCAACCGATTCGGCGTCTTGGAGCAGCAGCTCTAAGTCGTGGCCTTGAACGAACGGCTCGAGGTTTTTCGCAACAACGGCTGCCGTTTCCGGGCGATCGCCTGGGGTCTTAGCCAACATCGATTCGACCAGCTGCACAATCGCTGCGGGCGCGCCGGGCAATCTTGTTCGCAGGCTTGGTGCTTCCGTCGAAACGTGAGCCGTCATTTTCGCAAACGCATTGGTGTGTTCGTCGTCAGCGAACGGTGCGGCGCCAGTCAGCAGCTTGAACAGCGTGCAACCGAGCGAATAGATGTCGGCTCGCACGTCGACGCCGCGACTGTCCGTCACCTGCTCCGGAGCGACATAATCTGCGGTGCCCATCGCTTGTCCGCTGCCCGTCATCT
>JAGQPC010001192.1 GCA_020426925.1 Planctomycetales bacterium
TGGATTTTCTGCATAATCTGCGAGTCGCTTGACGTGTAGTCGCCCGTTTCTTCGCGCCATTTTTTGATACAGGCAGCATATTGCTGCGCATAATGGGCATTCGACGCTCGCATATATGCATTCCAGGCGTTTGGCGCTTGAGCCAGTGCTCGCGTTTCAAGTGACGTGACAGAAATGACCAGTAACAGAATGGAAAAGAACGTAAACCGCATGGCGTGGTCTCCTGATTGAGTGGCGCTCGACTAGTAAGTTCCGAGTGAACGCTGCCAATACAGACGAGACTATGGGTTGTGACGCAGGCCGCTGTTTTTTTCCAGCACAGGCTTCCACAGATCGCGGTCAATAGCTGTTATTCTTCCGCCTCTGTCATCAATGAGCGGCGGTCAGCAAATCCTTTCGAGTTGCCGAAAATCCCGTTGCTCCATGCGTGCTTGAAGCGGGTACGGTTAGCCTCGATATGAAAGTAACCCGCTGCGACGAGGCGGTCGATCGAGTCGACTGCTCTTGCTTCAAAAGAATTGGGCAGATCAGCCTCTTGCTCGTTTAAAGTCCATAGTTTTGTCGACAAAGCAGCGCAGGCAACCGCATATTCTGAGATCACCTGAGCATGATTCGGGAGATCCTTTTCAATTTCGGCGACGATCTCTTGGGCACGTTCGACTTGGTCGGAAAACGCCAGACTTGTCGCGAAGCTTAGGCGTTCTTCAGGGTAGGGCGGCGCATTTTGCTGATAGGCTGCATCAAACGAGTCGACCGCTGCTTGGAATTGTCCAGTCGCCGAAAGGGCTGTTCCCTGGGCAGCTAAAGTCGTCGAATAGAGTCGTTGCGCTTGGTCGTGTTCCGGATGTGATTCCAAAACCGCCTTCGTTCCGACCAGGCACTCGGCAAACTCGGTTAACGCTTCCTGGTACAGTCCGTCGGACGCATAGTGGCGTGCTAGGTTAGATTGGGATACGAGCATGTCAAATAAGCAGTGAGCCAGGTCTGGGAATTCGGCCGTAATCTGCTGTCGAACCGCCAACGCACTTCTGTAGGCAGATGTCGAGTTGTCTGGATCAAGGACGGATAGCAATGATGCGATACTGCTCCAGCAATGGCCGAGAGTTATCCGATAGGCAGAAATCTCGGAATGGCTCTCGGCTAGAGCTTCCAGCGTGGTGCGAGCTTGCTGCAGTTTTTCAAGCGCGTCCTGCAGGTTGCCCAAAGCCTGATCGATTCGAGCCCGTTGGATTAACGTTTCGGCAACATCTGCCTTCAATGTGTTACTGTCTGGATGGTTGGCCAATCGCTGTTCGCAAATTCTCCATGACTCTTCCGCAGGCTGAACTGCTTCGTTGATCCGCTGCAGTGAAATCAACAGCTCGGCGCGATTGAAGTAGACTGTTGATAATTTCGAGAGATAATCGTCGCGATTCGGATTCGTCTGAATCAGTCTTTGCCATGTTTCAATCGCAGCAGCGCTGGCTGACAACGAATCATCATGCATGCCTAGACGAGCGAAAAGGACCGCTTGGCTGGTGTTCAGCAACGCCAGGTCGTGCTGAAATTTCGAGACTTCGGGGTGCGCTGCAACCAGACTCCGATAAGTCGTTTGTGCATTGTCGAATTCAGTTCGGGCTGTGTTAAAGTCCGCTTGACGGAATGCGATGTCACCCAACTGTTTCTGTGTGCGGGCGATTTCGTTCTGATGGTACGCGTCGTCGCCGTCTTCTGCGAAAAGATTTGTTCGTGTTTGAATCGTCTCTTGCAGCAGTTCTTTCGCGTCGTCAAAGCGATTTAGCGAAAAGTAGACCGATCCTAAGTTGGAATTTGTCGACGCGCTGAGCCGAAGGATCTTTGCGTTACCGTTGGTCGATCGTGAAGTCAGCGGAGCGAGCAATTCTTGTGATTTCATGTAACTTGATTCGGCCTTTAAGTATTCACCGATTGAAAACAACCAGGAGCCGCGATTGTGATGAATGGACGCAAGCTGGTAGGCAACGGCTTCTTGGACTTTCTCATCGGACGGTTTTGCGCTGCGTAAGTTCGTCGCGAGTTCTTCGGCCTCATCGAGCGTTTGATTGGCCTCGTCGTTTTTGCCAAGAATCCGTTGATTTAACGCAATGTTCGCCGTAAACCGAATGATGTCGATGAGATTGTCGTCGCTGGCTGAACTCGGATCTTGCTGCAGTTCTCGAAGTCGTTCGATCCCTCGCGAGTAGTTTCCAATTGCTTCAGCTCGCTGTTCCAATTCGTCTTCCAGGTTTCCCAATTGGAAAAAGGCTTCCGCTTGTTCAGAACGCAAACGATCCGATTCGCCGGTGATATTCGCCAATTCGTTGTAGAAGTCTTTGGCAGAAAACAGAAGGTCGCGACGAAGAGGCTCGAGGTTCGCAGCTTTCAGTCGAGGAGAGCTTGTAATCGCTTTGACGTAGTCGCCATAGCGGTCCATCGCAAGCTGCGAGATTCGAGTCGACTGATCTCTCGCATCTTCAGCCGATTCGCGAGCCAACGTTTCACGCCGATTGGCCGCAGAAAGAAGCACGATGCCAATGACCAAACCGACGATCGTGATTCCGCACCCGCTGATCGCCGTCGCGACGAACGTTCGATGTCTCTTTACCCATCGACGCGTCTTAACCGACAATGGTTCTTCCCAAGCTGTGACAGGTTCGTCGGCGAGAAACGCTTCCACGTCGTCTGCGAGTAGTTTCGCTGATTGGTAACGTTGATTCGCCTTGGTGGCCATGGCCCGCAAGATGATTGCTTCCAAAGGCTTCGCGACAGCAGTATTCTTCGCGCGAGGGCTGGGAAACTCTCCAGTCTGCGTTTTTCGTATGATTGTGGCGATGTCGTTGGAATCAAACGGCCTCGAGCCAGTAGCCACACAAAACAAAACGCAGCCCAAGCTATAGACATCACTTGCCGGCGTCAATTTGTCATGCCACCCTAAGGACTGCTCTGGGCTCATGAAGCCTGGTGTTCCCATGGCGGCTCCCATCCGAGTTGAGCCATTGCCCGCGTCGGGCGCAGCTGATTGCAAAACACAGCCTTGTTCACTCGGAGAATCAGTTTTTGCGTCGGTGACTTTGGCCAGCCCCCAATCGAGCACTAACGTTTCACCATAAGGGCCCAGCATGATATTGTCGGGTTTAATATCACGATGCAGGACACCTTCGCTGTGCGCGTACTCAATCGTGTTGCAGACCGCTAAGAATCTTTGCAACAATCGTCGGATCTCGCGTTCACGCGTTTCGGAATTCTGAGGCGAGTGAATTCGGACGATGGCCTGTTGCATACTTTCGCCGCGAATGAAACGCATCGCATAGTACGGATAACCTTCTTTGTTTACACCCAATCCATAGACTGGAATTATCCCCGGGTGTTCAAGCGCCCCGGTCACTTGTGCCTCCAACACGAATCGCCGCCGACATTCCTCATCGTTCGAGTATTGCTGGCGAATCTCTTTGAGGGCCACTTGCCGTGCAAGCTGAGTGTCTTCTGCGATCGAGACGATCCCTAAACCACCCTCTGCGTGAGGCTTTTCTTTCAGGAAGCGGGAATCCAGCTGAAGATGTTTTACTGAATCACTAGTAAGTGACACATTGTTAGCACTACCTTGAATCGACTCATCCGCAAACAGCGGCAGGCTTTGTTCCGTTGCTAAGTGTTTGCACTTCGCGATGGAGTCTCGCAGTGAGGCAGGAATTGGGAGAGTTTGCAGGAAGGGCGAAGCCTTGTCCTTATTTGTATCCAGATGCCAAGCAACAAGCTCGTCAAGTAATCTTCGTTCGACGGCCGTGATTCTGCCGGTCTGCTCCAAAACGTCCGACAGCGGAACGTTCTGCTCGTCCGCTTGAAGTACTTCCAAGGCATCTTTTAGTTCGGCCTCGGTGACGAGCCCGTTTCTGACGGCTAGAAGACCGACTAACAGGTCTGGATGCATCGTGTACCCCATCACGAGTTGAAGAATCGCGTTCGCCAATCTTCGGGCAACAGCCGCTCGACAAGGCGGTAGAGTTGCAAATCGACCAACTCTTCTTCGACGTCGCTAGCCGTTGCTCGAGTAAGCCCGTTAGCAATCTCCATCAGTAGCAACTCCGCAAAACGCACGCGAGCTCGCCGCAACTTTTGACGCAAAGCATCAGCGCGAACCACTCGATTCAGCCGGTCGCCTAAACGCTTTGCCAACTGTTCCGAGGATTCGTCTGGATGCTCCGAGCGAAGCCTCAAGAGAGTGTAAGCCATTCCTGAGGGCTTCTGAGTCTCTTCGTATTGCAGAGCACTCCATGTAAGTTCCAGAATCTCAGCGCGCCACACCGATTCCCAGTCATCTTTTGAATCCGCCGCATCGCCTTCAATCAGGCCCGCTTGTTCGACATCGAATTCGACAGGTTTCCTGCGATTCTGCTGATTCCAATGATTGCGGGCCATGTTGCGAATGACCGTTTTCAGGAAATCGCGAAATCGCCCCCGTTCGGGATCAGCACTGGCAAAGTCTCCTTGAAGAACTCGAATGATAACCTCTTGAGCTAATTCCTCACTTGACGACTCATCACGTAGGATTGCGGCTACATATTTTCGTATAGCCTGTGCGTATCGCATCACCAAATCATGCCGCGCTTGTTCAGAATCGTTGGACTGATCTTCATGGGCCCTTCGAATCATGCTCCAGTTCGTCGCGAGTGCATCAATTCGAGATGGTTGTTCAGAATTGGAGTCGGGCCATTCGTTCATCGTTCAAATCACAAAGACAAATGCGCTTAAGTATGTGCACAGGGGCAGTGCTGTTTTCTGATTATCTTTCACTCGCATTGCCCAGTCAAACAGGCTTGAATCGACAAGAAACCGAGCTGTGTTTGATGAGATTGCTGTCGCTCGTCAGCGTTCCCGGCATGCGTCTTTCTTTTTTTTTCTGTGTCACAAATGCCGTTGATCGTTGTATTGGAAGTGAACGGCATTTTGCACAAGTTAAATAAGGAGACAGAAATGAAGATCGCAGCTAGAGTTTTTACGACGGTATCTATTGCCATTGTGCTGCTGGTGCACTTCGTCCAGATCGCAAAGCCATTCGATTGGCAGCGTGATAATCCAAGACCAGCCATGCTTGCTGACGACTTTTCGCAAAGCTTAGACGCACGACATGATTTTTCCGATCCCGTGTTGAATGACCTTGAATTGCTACTTGATACGGCACCTCACCAGGTCGAGCATGGTGACGGCTAGTGGAACGAAAGTGCTGAGGCGACAGTTTGGCTCCGCCAATTCGACTGGCGCGACACTTGCTACGTCTCGTAGTTTACAATATCGCTCACAGAGTTACGGCTAGTGCGACGCACTGGTTGCCAGTCGTAGAATCTAGTCGCGGCATCGATTAATGGCGAAAGCAAGATCTGCTCGACCGATAGATTGGCTCACGCGATTGTGTGTTTTCAGCAACAACCGACCGAGTTGTGGTTTCAACCCCATGTGCACGCGTTACTACTCGGCTTTCGTCTTCGTGCTGGCAAGCGCAATACAGATTGGGCCTGGCGCGATCCTTGCGCAAACTGGCAGCATCCATGAGCCCGTTCGTTATGTGGGTGGACCCGTTGTCCACAACCCGGCTCACGACGGGCAGCTACGGCCCGCGATCGGCATCGAGACAGTCCAGGTGATGCGGGCTAACCGCACTCATCCGGAATGGGCTGACGACTTCGGCTGGACTTACAATCATGGTCCGAACATCGTCTATTGGAACGACAGGTTTTACGTCGAATACCTCAGCAATCCAGTTGGCGAGCATATTGCTCCGGGGCAGACACTTCTGTCTAGTTCTGCTGACGGTCGCCAGTGGGAAAAGCCTCAGGTGGTCTTTCCAGTTTACGATCTCAGCCCTCCCGACCCGCCTGGTACGACGGCAATGATGCATCAGCGGATGGGATTCTACGTTGCACCCGACGACCGTTTGCTAGTGCTGGCTTTTTACGGTCGCGCTCCCAACCGATTCGCAAAAGGAGGCATCGGCCGAGTTGTCCGAGAGGCCTACAAAGACGGCACGTTCGGACCGATCTACTTTCTTCGCTACAACACTAGCTCGGGCTGGTCTGAAGACAACACGCATTTCCCTTTCTACAAACGCTCCACAGATGCGGGCTTTGTCGCCGCTTGCGATGCGCTGCTGGCTGACGTCCTCATGCGTCGTCAGTGGTTCGATGAGGAACATCTCGATGACGACGCGTTCTCTGATCGAAACCTCGTCAAACCGCAGGCCTTCAATTGGTATCGTCGCAAAGACGGAAGGCTAGTCGGGCTCTGGAAATGGTCCTTGGCAGCGCTTTCTTCTGACGAGGGGCAAACTTGGAGTGCCCCAGCCAAGGTTGCAACGCTGCAGATGACCGGCGCGAAGATCTCGGGACGACGAACGAGTGATGGCAGGTATGCTCTAATCTACAATCCCAACGTCGACGACGACCACCGCTGGCCATTGGCCATCGTCACAAGCGACGACGGCATCCTCTTCGACGACATGCTATGCGTTCACGGTGAGGTGCCTCCGCGCAGATTCGCTGGCAGATACAAGGACTTCGGGCCGCAGTACAATCGGTGCGTGGCAGAGGGTAACGGCGAGTCTCCCGGCGACGACCTGTGGGTGACTTACAGCGTTAACAAGGAAGATATCTGGGTCAGCCGAATTCCTGTTCCTATCCGTGCGCGAGAGACCGAGCCGGTATACGACAACTTCGACAATCTCAAGGTCGATGGGCCAGTGACGAACTGGAACACCTACAGTCCGCGCTGGGCGTCCGTCCGAGTGGCTGGTGATCCGAACGTGGCCAACAAGAGTCTCGAGTTGGCGGACAAAGATCCCTACGATTACGCCCGCGCCATCCGAGTCTTTCCCGAAACTAGATTGGCAAAGATCCGCTTCAAGCTGCGAGCGGAACAAAACGACTTCGGGAGGCTGGAAATCGACGTGACCGACCGGTTTGGATATCGTCCCGTTCGATTCTTCCTTGATGCAGATCGTCAGATGAAAGCTATCAATGGCCGTAAGGTTGAGACGATCGTTTCCTATGCGCTGAATCGCTGGTATGAATTCGAGGTTCGCGTCGACGTCGACAAGGGCAACTTCACCATTTCACTCGATGGCGAACGAGTTTTGTCAGCGGAGGCGTTTGCCGAGCATGCCACCAGCGTCGAACGCATTTCCTTCCGAACCGGCGCGTACAGAACCGGTCCCACACTCCGCAACGCAACGTCCGAACAACCCGACCGTACCGCACCTGACCCAGACAGACCCGAATCACTCGCCGCCTTCCGGCTTGACGACGTCGTGATCGCGGCAAACACGAAGTAGCCAGCGATAGTTCTAAAAACTAAAGTTTTCCATTCCAAGCCTCTGCCTGTGCGACAGCTGTTAGCATTGAGAGCGTGATTTACTCCTGCGGCAGCCACTGAGACGTGTCGGAATAGTTGAACGCCCCGGACACGTTTTATTGTGAGCTTTACCTCGTGCGGTCGGTCGATCGCTTGACGTGGCCAACTACAGTCGGTCCGATCCGCCAAATGCCCGTATATCTCGGTCGCTTCGTGACATCAAAGTTTCACGCCGAATGCACGAAGCCAAAGTGCAAAACTGCGTCGGACTATTGAGTTTGTGCAGATTAGCGGTCAATAAAACCGAGGTCAGAACGTTTGTGATTGCGAGGATGATGAATCTTCGGCCGCGTTGAAGAGACACCGCCGAAGAATGAACTCTCGGGTTACCTTGGTTGCAGTCGAACCCAAGTCGCCAGTACATGGGAATTCCTCTAGCAATTCGCTGTACCGTAGCCAGCAGTATGCATTGGGTTGCCATCAACACACGCTGCCGAGCAAAATCAGGACCAACGGCTCGGTTTCGTTTGCACGTGTCATCATTGCCGAATTCACATGGGAGCACTGCGCCTCGACTTGGATTCGATGTATCCCAAGCCGACACCGACTGACTGACGAGTAATCGGAGGTTCGAGGGGATAATTCAGCGAACGCGTATCCTACGGCACGTGTCGGCGATATGATCTCCTGTGTCCGCCGATCGAGATTTCATCATCTTCACTTTGCAACTGCACTTTCGGAATTGGTGAGAAATCATGCGGCGATTTCGAGTAGTTTTTCGGTCAGTCGGGTGAATTTTTTTGGCAGCGTCC
>JAGQPC010001193.1 GCA_020426925.1 Planctomycetales bacterium
GGCTATGGTGTCGCTCACCTCGTGACCGCCACAGCAAGTATGGCAACAGCGATCTTGCTTCTTCGACATATTCGCACTCGTACAAAACTGATTTACGTCGGACTGTGGACTGCCGCTACGACATTTCTGACGGCGGTCGGCGTCGCACTTGTTACAGGTGAATCAACAGACCTTTTTCTGGTTCAACGTGCTGCATGGCTGGCAGCGTGTTGCGTTGGAGCAGGATTGGTGATGACTGGATTTTTACCGTTTTTTATTGAGCCATTCTTTGAAGTTCAGACCGATCAAAGCCTGTTGGAACTTGGCGACGTGGCGCACCCTTTGCTTCAGGAATTGGTACGCCGAGCACCAGGGACGTACAACCACTCGATCAATGTGGCGTCCATCGCTCAGGCAGCAGCAGAATCGATCGGTGCCAACGGTCTTTTAGTACGCGTCGGCGCCTACTTCCATGACATTGGAAAAATGCTGAAGCCGCAGTACTTTGTAGAAAACCAAACCGGCGACAATCGTCACGAATCGCTGGTACCTGCTATGAGCACGCTCGTCATCATTGCCCACGTGAAAGATGGCGCGGATCTTGCAAGACAGCACAATCTGCCGGCATCGATGATCGACTTCATCCTGCAACATCACGGGACGACTTTGGTTGAATACTTTTACCACCGCGCGAAGGAACAGCAAAAGGAGTCCGATTCGTCAGCGGATGAAATTGACGAAGGGAACTACAGATACCCTGGTCCAAAGCCGCAGACCAAAGAGGCCGCGGTTTTGATGCTGGCCGACACGGTTGAAAGTGCTAGCCGCGCACTCGTTGATCCGGCGCCTGCTCGCATCGAAAGCCTGGTCGACGAAATGGCGATGAAACGCCTGATGGACGGGCAATTTGACGAATGCGGTCTGACGTTGCGAGAGCTGCGTACTGTTCAGGATAGTCTGATCAAATCGCTCACAGCAATGTACCACGGTCGAATCAAGTACCCGGGTCAGCAGTCTGCGTAGTATGATTGACATCGCAATTACGGACGAACAGCGAGCATTGACAGTCGACTTGTCGCGTATTCGAACTGCGATTGAATCGATCCTCCGTGACGCGGGGATGAGCGAGGCCGAAGTAAGCGTGGGAATTATTGATGATGCGCGGATGCACGAACTGAATCGAATGCATCTGAATCACGATTATCCAACCGACGTCCTGAGTTTCGTGTTGGATCGCACGGAATCGACCTTGGACGGCGAAGTCATTGTTAGCACCGAAACCGCGATTGCTCAAGCGCGTGAGTTCAATCAAACTCCAGAAGATGAACTGCTGTTGTATGTCATTCACGGCGCGCTTCACCTTGTCGGATACGACGATAAGGAACTTGAAAAGCGGGCCGAGATGCGAAAAATGGAAAACTACTACATGAATCGATTTGCCCGCAGTTACAATGCGGAATAGAGTTAGCAGAATTCCGCGGCATGACTCGACATCCCAATCACCGGATACGTTAACCTGCTCTAGTCCAGATTCGAATAAACAGGAGCTTGCAATACCGTGACCGGAGGGTCCCTTGTCCTGTTCTTCTGCATCGGAGTGTTCGTTACCTTCGTGTCGGCGGTTGCGTTGAGGGCGATGCAGGAAGTCGCATGGCACGATCTTCAAGATTACTGCAAGCGAAGGAATCGCGACCACCTATTCAACGAAATTCATGAGAATGCGGACAACGCGCCCCTAGCCATCGAATCAACGCAAATCGTTGGAGTTCTCTTTTCGACGATCATCGCGATCGGCTGGTATCTCGACGATCACGCTGCTCATCATTTGACCGGCGCACACCTGGGGCCCGTACTCTTCTTTGGAACTCTGATCTATTTCGCCACCACGCTTTGGGTCCCCAGAGAAATCGCCTACTGGTTCGGTGCCGCCTACCTGACAGAAACGTGGCCGGTTTGGCGTTTGGTGATTTGGCTTTTCAAACCGTTTGAGTTTCTTTCACGATTATTGGAGATTATGTTCCTTCGCGCGTCCGGCGAATCGCAGGAGAAAGCAAAAGAGCGCGAGCTAGAAGAGGAAATTCGCTCCCTTGTCTTGGATGGTGAACACGAAAAATCATTGCCGCAGATTCTTCGTAAGATGATCGAGGGAGTAATTGAACTCGATGACATGTGCGCGAACGATATCATGCGTCATCGGTCCGAAATCGACGGCATCAATGCTGCGGCATCTTACAATGAAGTCGTTCTGCAAGTCGTAGCTTGCGGCAGAACTCGGTTGCCTGTCTACGAAAAGAACGTCGATGACATCATCGGAACGCTCTATGTAAAAGACTTGTTGAAAGCAATTTCTGAGGGACGACAGATTCAAGATGTGCGCGAGATCTTGCGACCTCACTATGAAGTGCCCGAGACCGTTTCGTTGCATGAGCTTTTGGCTCAGTTTCTCCATGACAAGGCTCACCAAGCGATTGTTGTCGACGAGTTCAACGCAACAATTGGACTTGTAACGATCGAGGACATCCTAGAAGAAATCGTTGGCGAAATCGTCGACGAGTCAGAAGCGGACGAAGAGGAAGATATCACTCACATTTCGTCGACCGTGATCAGCATTCTAGCCGACACGCATATCGACGAAATAAACGAACGGATTTTTGCGGATCTTCCCTCCGGTGTCGCAACGCACCTTGAAGCGGGACTTCCTGTCGAGGACGACTACAATACGCTTGGCGGGTTCGTAATCAAGCAGCTTAAGGACATCCCAAAGCCGGGAACGACAATGACGTGGAATGGTTTGCTGTTTCAAGTAGAAGAAGCTACGCGGCGACAGGTCAAGCGAGTTCGGATAACGCTCGAAGTTGAACCCGACACGGACGAACTGCGCGGCACTACCACGCAAGTCGTCAGCAACGCATGACGCTGGGCTTGCGATCTATCCTGCCAGAGTTGTTTGAACGCGATCGACTGCGTCATATCTGGTTGGATTCCTAGGTTGACGCCATTTGCAAGCGATTTTTCACAAATGCATAGTGACGCTTTCGCATTGGTTCTCTAAAGTCTACGACAACGCTGCCGTGCAGAATTAATCTCAATAGACACCTGCTGATGCCACAACGGTTGAAGGATCGACCATGACAACGAAACCCGCGGAACGATCTATGTTTCGCAGCCGCGATTTTGTTTACGCGCTGTTCAGTGGAATCGCAATGTGCGCAGCTTTTCCTCCATTGAATTTATGGCCGCTGGTGTTTGTTGCTCCGATTGGGCTGGTGCGTTTGGTTCGACAACGCGAGCTTCCGTCCA
>JAGQPC010001194.1 GCA_020426925.1 Planctomycetales bacterium
GGCCGCAACAACCCCATCTTTTTGTTTGTTGATTGCAGTAACCCAGCGAGGAACCATGCCGTATCGGTGCATCGCGTCATCACCCGAAGGACTCGTGCAACAAGTCGCCGTCAGCTACCTACGCCACGGCTACTGGTGGTACGTGACTGGCCGTATTCCGGATGGAAAGGACGCGGAATCAGTCGACCGCAAACTGATCGCGAAATATGAGATCGACCAAACCGACCGCCAACGCGCCTACCGCAAGAAATGCGGTCTCGCCAACATGCAATACATCCGCTATGGCAACTGGTTCCTGCTCATGGTCACTGAAGGCCATCACCCATTCAAGCAACAGGAACGCAACCGCATCCGCGACTGCCGCCGGCATCCGATAAAGTTTGAAGGCTATTCAATCAGCTACCGCCGCGCTGGCGCCACACCAAAAGGCGGCGGCCAGCCCAAATGGCACGCCTGTGTCCGCATCGATCCATGGACGTATCGCGAGTTAAAGGCATTCTTTCTCGACAGGGCCTGTCATCGATCGATCGAAAATCTTGCCAGGGACTTTGCCTGCGTACCGTACGCACGATTCGCTCCCGTTCGGCGTCAACTGCTGACGATTCAGCGCTCAGTGAATAGCGCACGCGCACGAGTCGGCCACGAGCCAATTCCGCATTCAGTTCTGAATCTTCGTCGGAAAATACTGCAGCCGTTTTGATGTCTTGAGCTGGGTCGGCGTTGTAGGCAATTGTCATCGTCTCCTCGATCGTATGACCCCCCATGCCCCGTAGCAACGGCTGCAGGTCGCACTGGCAAAGCGCATGTTGCGGCGCTTCCCGTCGGACCGAAGCGAGTTCGCCCTTCCGAAAGAATTTCGAGTTCTAGCTTACTTCGAGCTTGTCTAGACTAGACTAGACTAACAATTTGGGGAACGCGATCCTGAACTTTCCAACCAAGAACGAGCAACGACTTTTAGCCTACTGAACTCGAAACGCGGACACAATCTCCTCCTTAATCATCCCCTTGTGGCCGCTTCGTCGGGGCGCGACTGCACGATTACGGATGCGATCTCCAAATGTGTCGAACATCATGAAGCCGAGGTTTTGGAGCATCCTATTCAAAACTTGCCATGTAACGATGCGGCGACCACCAATCAGGTTGTCACCGCACACCAACACAAGAGTGCCATTCGGTTCGAGCATCTCCTTAATCGCAGTCAGGGCCGCTTCAATATCTCGGAGGTACTGGTGGAGGATGACAGCCTGCCCTACGTGACCACGCTCAAGAAATGTAAGATCTGGCACAAGCTTACGTCGCCGTTTTGCGCCATCATCGTCCAAGAGCGAACGATCAACGCCTCGCTCAGTACCAATAAAGCGATGGATAATGTCTTCAATGCGGAAGGGCAGTACGCCTTCCAATATAAAGAGTTCAAGCTTTGAGTTGCGGAAGTAGTCCTGAGCATTCACGTAGGGGGGTGACGTGATGACGTGTGAGCACGTCAACGATTCGTCACGAAGCTCATTGATCGATGTCAGATCATTGTGGTAGACCGTGCCGCTTGTTAGTCGGCGTCCGCCGTAGAGTTCGGACAACTCCTTCAACAACGCTTCAGTCGTTTTCGCCGGGTTGAAGTGTTTTCCAGATCGCTTGTCTCGTGCGTATTTGGAAATGAATGGCTTGGGGCTTCGTTGGTCTGCTCGAGAACATGGGCGGACAGCAAGCCCAAATGCCAACAGAATCGCACGCCCGGCCTTGCTCCTGTGCAGGTTCAACTCTGACGCAGCGAAGCGAAGTCGCTCGAATCTTGACAGTGTGGCAGGTGTGAACCAATAGTCCTTCTTGTCCCATTCGATGTCTAGATGATCGCAGTCGTTGGCGACATCGATCAGCTTCGTATAGAGCGAATTCGCTCGTTCCACGTCGAAGCCTTCGACCTTCACACGAGACAGGAGTACGCCGAAAGGGTTTACATCGATACCCGTCACTCGAATCCCACGTGTGCTGCCTGCACGGAGGACAGCACCCGAGCCACAGAACGGATCGAGCAGGTGGTCGGCTTCCTTGGCGTATTTCTCTACGAGCGTTTCCGCAAGATGAGAGATCATCTTTGCCGGATAACGGTCGATTCTGGTCGGAAGCCCCTTCACTTTGGGTGATGAATTATCCATTTTCGTCCGACTCCAGATGAATAGTAATTGTGGTTGTGTCGCAGGGCTCCCGAATAGATGACCGAAGGAGGGTCCAAACACTGGCGAAGATAAATGTAAGCGCCAATCGTTTGCGGCTTTGTGCCTAGCGGGCAAAGAGCTCTTGCAAATTCGGATCGAGCGCCGGGGTCGCCGAACACCTTGTGCAACACTGCCGCCGAAGATTCAGGATCAATGGCATCTGCAGCTTCGAGTGAGTATTGATCGATTGAGGCCAGGAGATTTTGGTTCTGGTGCTCGGTTCGGCCTCGCCACGACTCATTGAAGGGTGGATCTGGAATGATCACCGTTGTCTTCCTGGGTTCAAGAATTTCGTAAGTGGCAAAAGCTCGATCCCCCTCGTAGCCAAGAAACATGGCCGCATGTAGCGGCCTGCTTGGGTTCGGAGATGCAGCGAATCCCGGCAATTGGGTTACAGACGACACGCCGAACGAAAGCGGCAACTGTCCGTCGATTTCGTATTCTTCAGGCTCGCTATAAACGATCCACAGTCGTTCCCAACATTCATGGTCGTCAAGCCATCGCATAAGCAGCAACAGATGGCGTTTGGTCAAAACGGAAACATCTACGACGACCGGTTGGTCACCATGACTGGCGAGGATCGATTGTAGTTCCGTCTGTTGCCCGTCGAAGTTGTAGATGACATTTTTTTCCCTGAACGGAATTTCTGTCACGTTGCACAAGCCCGATAGTTGTCCGACGATCTCACTATGGTGTTGCTCTCCTAATGGGTTGGCATCTTCGTACTTGAACACAACCGTGCTTGCCGGTGACCATCCATCACGGTGATCGACAACACCCTTACAACGTTCCTCGTGACTGGCACACAGCATCAGCAGTGCATCGCTTGGTAGCAAGGAAGACTCGAATGCGGTTTTCATTCATCGTCCTCCTTGAACAGGGGCTGCCCTTGGTCTTTCGGTGTCTCGTCCTTCTTCTGTGCAAATCGAGTGATGATCTTACGTTTCGTTGAACGACGTTCGTGCTCATCAAGAAGGCCGAGCAGTTCTGCGCAACTAACCGGGCTAGGCCACCGAAGCCGGGGGCTGGTCTGCAACGCAGGCGCATAGATTCGAGCGATGTTGATTTCGACCGGCTGTGGGTCTTCAACATGCTTTGGTCTGATCCCCGGGCGACCATCCACAGTCTGGAAGACACCCTCCTTCACGCCAAGATTGAGCATCATATTGAGAAACGTGTATCTGTCCGAGGACAGAGATTCGGGGTCACGAATGGCGATGCGAGCGGCTTCCGGTTCTTTAGAATGGTGCAAGAGCTTCTGGCGCAAACAGTCACCGAGATCAAGCAGGAAATACTTCAATTGTTCGCCGTATGACTCCACGTTCCGGCTTAACGTAGCTAAATTGTGGGACGAGACCGTATGCACAGCCAAAGATTGGTGTCTAGGTTCGATAGCGGACACGGCAGAACTGCCTTCATTCGATTGAAGGTAGTACGCCATGCCGAGAATCTCTTGAAAGAATCTGATTACTCCCGAGCTGATGAAAGCCAAATCTCGGTGTCCCGAAAACCGCTTCTTCGTTCGGCGTCCTGATTTTCCATACAACTGACGGTAGATAGCTGCTTCCCGGTAGTAGGTGATCTTGCTTGCCTGCTTCTTCTTACCCCATGAGTCGAATTCTTCCTGTTCAACTTTGAGCAGTTTCAATACCTCTTCAAGTATCTTCTCGTCCTCGATTTCATCGTCACCACCTGTGGGCAGTAGCGCCGTC
>JAGQPC010001195.1 GCA_020426925.1 Planctomycetales bacterium
AGTAAACGGATCGGCGGCGGCGGCGCCTGGGACCCTAAACAGGACTTTTGAATTGTGTGGCAACGCGGTCTGGTCGTTCGCAGCGAAAGCTTCGCTGTTTTCGCCAATCAGCGGCGAATGTGCCGGAAGACCCGTAACGCGGATGCCGTCTGCCGCGTAGCGAATGTCAGCAAACTGAACCGTTGATCCAGGCACTTCGTCTACGTTTTGCAAACGAAGCTGCAGTTGATAGGCACCAAATGTGTTGCCATCGGTGATGTCGTTGATGTTGTCTGCGTTGCTCCGAACGCGAATGTGATAGGTGTTTTCTCGACCCGCGGCGCCAGGGAGAATGACTCGCATTCCGGCGTCTTTCACGTTGGTGCTAAAGTGATCCTTGGTGTCGAAGTAGTTGTTTTGCATGCCTCGAGCAGTCACGCCCGACGCAGCCGTAACCGTCGAACCGAACAAAGAATCGTCGATCGAATCGTTCGAGCGAGCGAGTACGAGCCCGTTCGAATCGACAAGCTCAATCAACGTGTCAACGGATTGAGCCGATCGGTCAATATCGAACCAGACCAATGTTCCAGCGGTTGCGTCGAAGCTGTAAACATCGACATCGGCACGAGCGTTCAGGAAGCCGTGAATTTCGAATCCGAGTCGCAGGTTTTCATCGCTGTCTTTTTCGGCTCGTCCCAGTGCGCCCAGCACCTGAGCCGTACCGGGCGTCGCATTCGTTCCTGGCGCTACTGCCGCTGCAGATTCGAATTCAGTGACTACCGCGACATTGCGGTCGTTGGAGTACTGTTCGAGCGTGATGCCTCGCCAGTCACCAGGGATGCCGTCACCAACAACGTCAAAACCGATCAGATCAAACGCAATGCGGTCTGCCTCGTACGTGTTTTCCTCTCGGCCCGCGTCACCTGTCGGATTCATGATGCCGATAAACGGCATATTGTCGAGCCAATGGCTGGCTTGATCGGCGAGTCCGGTCGCAGTTGGAATGTCGCCCACGGTGAGGTTCGGTACGTCGATGCCAAACGGATCGTAGTAACCGCCGTCATACAGTACCTGGTCAAGCGACGGATCGAGAGCACGTGGCGAGTTCGTGAAGTCGAGATCACCTTGTCCGGGCTCCAATCGGAACATGTCTAGAGTCGACATGCGGACGTCGCGGATACCGGCAGCAACGTCATCGACCGCGCTGATGAAACCGAGCGCGTGGCCGATTTCGTGAATCGCCGTTCCGACAAAGTCAGAATAGTTTGGCTGGATTCCGTCGCTGCGGTCGAAATCTACATAGGATAGGCGAGTGCCCGGATTGTCAATCGGCAGAAGGTTGAACTCGATGGTTCCATCACGAGTTTCGCTTGGATCATACAGAGACGCAGGTCCACCGCCAACGTTGAAGCCCAACGCTTTCGCGTTCGCTGTGGCAACCTGCATTTGTGTGTTGAGCGTAAACGGATTGATCTCATCGACCGGCAACGTCACATTCAGATCTGCAAACGCTGGTAACCGCGCAGCGATCTCTTCGCCAACGCGTGCGTCATCAATGAGTGCTTGACGAACGGCATCATATCCAAGGTCCACAAATTCAGGAGCTCCAACACCTAGAGTATTGTTGCCCAGATCCGCTACCTCGACGTCAAACGTGACCGTGATTGGATCCTCAAGTAGCGACTCCCAGAATCGAACTGCGTCCAATACAGCCTCCATCGTCTCTTCGTATTCAGAGATTCGTGGACCGAAGTTGACGTCGATCTGGAACGAGCCAGCGGGCTGGACTCGAGCTGCGCGGCGAAATCCATCGGTGTCGTTTTGCGGCCGACCGAACGGATCAAAACCGGCACCGACAGAGTCGTCGGCAAGGGACGTCAGCACGACAGGACTACCAGGCTGACCGACCACTTGCACTGAACCGCCAATGCGATCTTCGATTTCCAGCGGACGCCCCGAAGCCTTGAAGCCGGCATCGTTGCCAAGAAGTTTGACGACTAGGCTTTCGTCCGCGCTGCTTTCGAGCCGAACACCGCCGTACGTGTGGAAGTTGGTCGTCAAGACCTGATCGAACAGCACGTGAACGATGTCGGTGTCGTCCCACACGCTTTGTGTTGCTAGAACCGCTCCGCGAACTTGCATGCCGTTGACACTGTTGTTGGTCAATCGATTAGCTCGAACAAGCGGCCCTTGGTTGTCGCGGAAACCAGTTTCGATATCAATCGAACCGGTCGAACGTCCGTAATCTTGGAACAGCTGTTGATCCAACGAATTCACGTCGATGTTCACAACGGATGAATAGAATCCTGTGTTGTCGCGGAAGATGTTGTCCAAAATGATCGGACGAGCACCGCGAACAAAGATGACGCCTTCTCCGTTGACGCCTCGGCCAACTCGGCCAGGTGCAGCTTGGCCGCCTCGACCATTTGCATTGTTTTCAAGATCAGAATTTGAAAGACGCAAATGTCCTTGTCGAACTTCGATTGCGTTGAAGGCCGCAAACGAACCTTCCACTCTCGTTAATCCACCGCCGTATGCGATGACGGCGTGGTCGATGCTGGCCTTTGCATTCGGATGAACGAAGATTCCGCCCCAATCGCCAGGATTCGCTTCTGGCTCGCGGTTGTCCGTTGGCGCACTGGTTACAAAAGTTCCGCCTGCTCCAAATCGCAAGTCGTTCAGCGAAGTAAAGACAACTCGTTGGCCTTGCACACCTTCCGCCAACAATTGAGCACCCAGAGCAACTTCGATGCGTGAGCCATCGAGCTTGACGATCATGTTTGGATCGATACGCAGGCCAGCGTCGGTGCGTGCGACGAGTTCGCCAGTTTCAGGATCGGCAATCGGACCGCCAGGTCGCGAATTGATCAAGAGGTTTTCCGGAACGACGTGGACGATGTCGGTATCGTCCCAGCGGCCGGTTACATTCATGCGTCCCGGAACGTCACCGGCAGGAGTCGAAATTCGAACGAACAAGCCGTTGATCGAGTTCTCGACCAGCAAGTTTCCTCGCAAGTCGGGGCCGATTCGATCGTAATCCGGAGTAAACTTGGTTGCCTGATAGTCGATGCCCAATGAATCGGGAGCGGAAAAGTTTGTCTCTTGGAAGCTGTCCGGATTCGCCGACATCGCAGCGTCAGCACTGAATCGAATCTTGTTGTAGCTGACCGACGGACGAGCATCGATCAGGTGAATTGGTGTGACGACTTGCTGAATCGAATCAATTGTGACATTGCCACCACCGTACCGAATGTCGGCGTTGTTG
>JAGQPC010001196.1 GCA_020426925.1 Planctomycetales bacterium
AGCGTGTGAGCTTCATCGATAAACAAAATGATTGGAGTTTCGGAAGATTGCACTTCTTCGATGACTTGACGCAAGCGGTTTTCGAATTCGCCTTTCATGCTCGCGCCTGCTTGCAACAGGCCAACGTCGAGACGCAGAAGTCGCACGTTCTGCAGTGGAGGAGGAACGTCGCCGGCTGCGATTCGCAGGGCGAAGCCTTCCACCGCGGCAGTCTTACCGACACCAGCTTCGCCGGTAAGAATCGGATTGTTTTGCCGTCGTCGCATGAGAATGTCGACGATTTGGCGAATTTCGTCGTCGCGACCCACAATCGGATCGATCTTTCCGTTGCGAGCATCTTCGGTCAAATCGACCGTGAATTGCTGGAGCGCCTCTTGCTTGCCCATTTGAGCAGGAGCCATCGAGCCACTCGCTTCGCCAGGCGCGGCGGCATGATTAGCGTTGAACCCGTCAGTCGCGTGCATCTTGTCTTCGGGCGAGCCAGCGACGATGTCGAAGAAGTCACTTGTCAGTGTATCCAACTTGATCTTTTTGAATTCGCTGGAAATTCCGTACAGAGCGTTTTGCAGTGTGCGAGTCTTGAGAATGCCGACAATCAAGTAGCCAGTGCGAACTTGATTTTCAGCAAACATCAGCGAGCCATAAACCCAACCTCGCTCAACCGCTTCTTCTACGTGCGACGAAAGATCCGCAATCGATGTAGAGCCTCGAGGAAGACGATCTAGCGATTCGGTCACATCTTTCGCAAGTCGAGCCGGTTCGATTTCGAACTTCTTGATGATTCGGTGGAGATCACTGTCCTGCAGTTGCAACAACTGCTGAATCCAATGGACGAGCTCAACGTAGGAGTTACCTCGAAGTTTGCAGAAAACGGTTGCGCTCTCGATCGCTTTGTAGCCAACTTGGTTCAGTTTGCCAAAGAGCGCAGCACGATTAATCTCAGACATTGTGTGGTTTTCCTTTTTGTCGACTACAGAAAGTGGAGGTGGGCGCATTGCGGAGAGTGGTGTGCTTCGCCGGGGCGAGCGTCACCGTTCCGAAAATGTAGCTCGCGCAGAACGCGAAATGCGGGAAATTATGATGAAGCCGAATGTGGCACGCAGCAAAAAAGCGGCGAGTGCCTCTGTGACGGCGGGCTACACTATCGGTATGAATCCTACAATCACTCGTTGCGCACTTGGCCGTTTGATTCGGGGCTCGTCGACACGGGGAGCTCTCCTGGCGAGTGTCTTGATGTGTTGCGCAACGGACGAGCAGATTCGGAAGCTCCCGCAGCACCGCCTGCGCAACCAACCGCCCGATTGTGGTTACGGAGTAGATTGCTGGTAACCGCGTGCAATTTCAACGCAAGTATTTTCCAGACTGAAACGCCAGCACAAGGTCTCGTGTTGTGGCGAATCCGTCGCCGTCAAAATCGCCATCACGCCATCCGGCTTCGACGTCGGATTCAAAAGCAGATGAAACGAACATCTGTACCAGGTCGCTCGAGTCAAACCGGCCGTCTCCGTTCGCGTCGCCGGGCACAATGCCAAGAATATCGGCGATCAAATGCTGGATGTCGTTTTCATCGACTGTTCCATCAGAATTGATGTCGAACGCGGTTGTCGATGGAGGGTTCCTTTCAGCATTTCGCAACGCGTCGATGTCGTCCACAGTGACGAGTCGGTCGAACGTGACATCGCCCGGTACTGGATTCGGGCCCTGGCGGTACAGTACGAACCCGCGATTCGTTCGAGCGATCAAATCGTCATCACCATCGTCGTCCACGTCGATTGCAACAGCGGTTGTTGCGCGCATTTCTTGGGGCATGACGTTCACGAAAGATGAATCCGTATCGGCATCAATCCACGCCACACCACCGCTAAATAGGATGTCGACCTGATCGTTTCCGTTAATCTCGATGGCCTGCATCTCGGTGTTATCGTAGCGTAGAATTCGAGCGTAGCGAGGAAGCACAATACTTGCTCTTCGTTCAAACTCTTTCGTGTCTGGGTTGCGTTTGAACACAATGGCTTTTTGAGTTCCACGAGCATCCCCTTCGACACGAGAGACTATTTCGTCTTTTCCGTCCTTATCCGTGTCGACGACTAAAAGCTCCCTCGATCCGTCAAGAACATCAAACCGCTCACGAGTCGTTAGTCGCGATTCGGTTTCGGGTTGGTTGCGTATCAAATATGCATCACTAAGTCCCGTGTCGCGAGAAAAGGCTGCGACCAGCAAATCGAGCAGACCATCGTCGTTGCGATCGATAAGTTCAATGTCAAGTATCTTTGAGTTGTCATCCCATGGAATCTCATGTGTCACGAACTCACCACGATCGTTTTCATGCCACGTAAGAGAAAAACCGCCAAATGCGACGACATCAAGGTCCGTGTCGTTGTCGATATCTCCGAATACCCATCCCTGGATCTTACTTGTCCCTCGACCAAAGCGTTGCTGCGGTCCGAATGTCCCGAGTCCGTCGACGTTTTCGTACCAGGCGAGCACGCTGCTGCCTGCGGATAAGACATCGGTGTCGCCATCGAGATCAACATCAAACCCAACTGCTAGTGCAGCTCCGCCGCCTGCAATTGGACGTCCGGCGATCGTTGTTACGATTTGTCGCGGCCCGAAGTTCCCTCCAGACAGATTCGGAAACCACGACACTGTGTCATCGTTGCTAGTCGTGACTACCAGATCTGGCAGAGCGTCGCCGTCGATGTCCGCAGATTCGATCGACGAGATGAATCCCAACACGGCCGGACCGGCCTCGTGGCGTCTGAATTCATCTGCGGTCACAAACTTATACCAAGCCAATTGGTAGTCGCTATGATCGTTGGAAATTATATCGAAGTCACCGTCATGATCTAGATCCGCGAGGCGCACGTTGCTAACAGGAGCAATGGGCCATGCGACTTCATGCATTTCGAACTGCTGTCCCAGTCCGTCAACGTTTTCGTGAAACGTGATCGACTGACTGAAGTACTGAACTGTTGCCAAATCGATGTCTCCGTCTCCATCGATGTCGCCTGCCTGAACGCCACTTGCGCCTGCAAGCCTTGGAGTAACGATGATTGCTTCGGAAAATGCTGGAGCATCACTTT
>JAGQPC010001197.1 GCA_020426925.1 Planctomycetales bacterium
TCCCAAATCCAACGTGCCATCGGGCGGGCCATACCATTTGTCGGCTTCAATCGCCAAATCGATTCGGCTGTCGGCAACGGCATCGCCCCACGCGACGAAGTCATCGATCTTCCAGCTGACATCAAAACCACTAAGGTTGTCGCGGTACAGCAGGAACTCGCCCGATTGCGAAGTCGCCGTCATCGACTCTGGCCACGGAAGTTGTCTATAACCTCGCGCCGAAATCGACAGCTCCTGCCCTAGATCAGAAATCGCGACGTGGTGTTGTCCGGAAACGAGCACCTGTGACACATCATTTAGATCAATCTCGTAATACCGCGAGTTATACAGTTCGATATACTCGCCGGGCACGATTTCAGAGATAATGATTTCGGGAATCCGGCGTTCGACTGAATCCAGATCGGCCGGAAACTCAACAGTGATGGCTTCCGCTGATCCGTGAGGGGGGACGGTTACGCTTTCAATTTCAAGTCGGCTGATTCCTTGATCATTGCTGAGCACATCGATGTCCGCCTCTTGGCCGGTTACAACTGCGAACAGGTCGTCGTTTGCATCGATCGCACCGATCGCTACATCAATCAACATCTGGCGCAACGTCTGATAACTATCAGGCTCCTCCAAACTATGGAGCGTCAGATTGTACGTGTCGACTGCAATGTTGTTGGCGTCGACAATCACAACGTCACGATAGACAAAGTCCCACGTATTCAACCAGTTGTCGCTGAGGCGATCGCCATCCGAATCGATATCCTGCAATAGAGGAATGTCTCGCCCTTCAGTCATCGAAGGATTTCCCGCTGATTCGGCGAAGTCATTCACACCGAGGATTTCGATCTGCAGATTTGGCTCGCTTTCGCGCAAGTCTTTTTGTAGCTGATCCAAGTACCCGAACTGGGCACTGCAATACGTTCAGGTCGAGTAGCCGAAATACCAAGCGCTGACTTTGCCCAAATAATCACTCGGCGACACATTTTGGCCAAACGTCCCCGAAGTCGGGTTAACGTCAGGCAGCGAAAAGTCGAAGACCTTCTCCATTAGGCCGCTACCATCCATCAGATTTCGCGACTCTAACGGTTCTATGATGCTAACGCGGCGAATATTTCTGCCAAACATAGTTCCACCTGTAAACTGCTCCGGACAATTCCTCCATTTTAGTCCGATGGCGAGATTGGCTAGCTGCGCGGGATCCAGAAACTTGTACAGCTCGTCACGAAGATCCGTCTAGTCGGAACGCAGCGATTTGGACGAAAATGCATCGCCTCAACGACCATTCGGTGGGTGTGCGAAAGTGCTCATCCAGAAGAAGCGGAAAGAGGAAGTCCGTCGTACGACCAAAGCTGGTTAAAATTCCATCTGACGGGCGCCTAACTCGTCCACATGAAAAGTCGGAGACTCAACGATGCACTTACCGAAATGGCTGGCACTTGCAGTTCTTGCTGGAGGTTCTTTCGCGGTCGGATGCCAGCGGCAGCCGGTCGATACGGGACCGAGTTACGCGGATCTGGTTGTGACTTTCAACGCCGAACTGGCGGCTCTTGATCGACTGGAAGCGAAACGAGAAAAACTTGTAAGCGACTTTGAATCGGAAGTGACAGCAA
>JAGQPC010001198.1 GCA_020426925.1 Planctomycetales bacterium
ATTCGCGAAGCGCCGGACAGCATCAGAGATGCAGTTAAACGATTCGATTACTATAGCAGAGGTTGCGGCTCATATGGTGAATTTCGCTGGAGTGTCTTCCAGCACATTCGCTCCGAATCGATTGCGACGCTGGAAACATTTCTGGAGAAGCTGTATGGAGATCCGGTCGGCGGAACACATATCAAGAGCTATTTGGAGCGTGGGCTCAACGATGCGGATTGGCCCATCGCCTTTCATGAGGACACGCCGACCGAATTCTGGAAACTCCATCAAGCCGGCATAGCAGCGGTTAGAGACTACATCGGAATGGAATCCTCAGACTGAAGCGTCATTGGACTCGTCCGCCAAGAACTCGCGAATGAATCGGCACACGGTCGCAACCTTACCGTCGACCCCACTATTTCCGTCGACGAACAGCGTGTGCGGGTGTCCTTCCCAGGCGTCGCGGATCGCGTGTTCAAGCGACTGGGCCTGTTCTAGCGACTCAAAGCGATGTTCGTTGTTGGATCGCCCATAGTGTCTGGGATCGGCCGTTGCCAATGACTCCAGATGAATGACCACGTCGTATCGCCGCATCGCATCCTGCAGATCAACGTTAAATCGTTTGCCGAATTCGATGCGTCCCCCGGGCGTGTAGGCGGCGCCGTCGAGTACTCCCCGGTCGCAAACGATTAGATCTATTTGTTCATCGGTGGTCGCATGGATGTCTTCGAGCGAGTACTGCAAGGCCAGGACTGCACGCTGGAAAGACGACTGCCATGCCTCCGTCCAGGGTCTTGTAGTACCAGGAGCCGGAAATCCTCCTTCCAGCAGTATGGTTGCTGCTTCCGGCACGTGGATAAGCCGGTTCGTAAACGCCTCACGAAGCACTCTTTGCACGGTTGTCTTGCCGCTACACGGGCCGCCTGTCAGAACAACTCTTCGCATTATTTCTTTCCTTCCGATTCGGTCGCGTCACGGGGCAAATCACCCGATGCGTCTGCAATCTTCCAGGCGAAGACTCTGCCGGGAACATGCTTATGAACACCATCGATTTCACGGCTGACGACCGTTGCAAATATCTCATCATTGCTCAGAAACCCAAACCTTGGTCCGTATCCGATCCGCCGAACGCGAGTCACCTCAGCTCCATTTTCCGCATCGAACACCACCAGATCGGATTGCACCTCAGGATCAGAAAAGTCGATTTCATTTAGCAAGATGCGGCGATCATCTGGACTGAAATTAATCGCAGCGGTTGTACCTACGGCTCTTGCAACCAATGCAGTGTCTGCCGAAAGGTCCCACACTTTGAGTTCTGTGGTTGCGTCTTCACCTTGTTTTGGCTCGCCTTTATTTGTCCGTGGAACAACGCCGACCGTCACCAGTTTCGATCCATCACTGTTGAACCCAGCTACGCTAAACCCATTCTTCTGACTCAATCGGCGAACTAGCTCACCTGTTGTGGTATCGCTGACAACGACTTGGCCATCTTCGACGCCTGGTTTCCAAAAAGCGGCTCGTGTCGCATCGTTGTTCACGGCTATTCCCACCCAAGCCCTGTAACTTTCAACAAGCGATACACGAGGGCCGGAAAGCTTGCGGATCGATTCGCCGGATTCGGCATCCCACCAGTGGAAATCAATCAAAGTGAGTCCATCGTCACTTCCGTCCGATTCCGCTTCTGCAGATTCCTCTATCGTCAGAATGGCACTGCTGTCCGCGGAGTAAGCAACCGCGTGGATGCGTTTGTCGGATTTGCCTGCGATCCAAATCCATGCGCTTGTGGAGAAATCGTACACGCGAACGTCGTTCGAGCGGAACACGCTCTGCATCGGCGCCGCGCTTCCACGCAATCTAGCGATCTTCAGCGGCGAGTCAATTCGAACTTCGTCCTCGACCGAATGGATCACAGCAAGCTGTTTGCCATTCGGGCTCACGCAAGTCAGCCGATAGAATTTTCTAAATCGCGCCATCTCGCTCTCGTTGTCTGAAAGGTTGATGACAACGGTTTGCTGACCAGGATTGACGGTCCGAGGCTCGCCGATGACTGTAGCAATGGTTCCTGCTGGGTTCACCTTGATCACATCGATACGTTCAAACCGATTCTTTAGAAACTCACGACCGTTTTCGGCTGGTTCGTTTGCAAGTTGCGCAACCCGGGATACCTCGATTTGCTGTTGCTGCAGTGCGACGTCAGCAGGACTTTGATACGTTGCGTCGTCATTCTGACAGCCAGCGAGACAGACTATGCCCAGGAAGCCAACCGCCTGGCAGACAAGTTTGTTGTAATTCACGGCATTCATGTTTCTTGACTCGCAACAAATGATAGAAAGTCTTTGACCGAGCGATACGACGATAACGTTATTTTGATTGTTGATTACGTTCGTGACAACAAAGCAGCGGCGGCGGCCAACAGCATTTTTGGAGTCACAATAGCCGCCGGGAATCGTTGTGGGTGTCCAACTTGCTGTAGTTCGTTTGGTCTTACCGTTTCGCCGATCATTAAATTCATAAATTCAGCCGTCTTGAGTGTGAACGACAGACCATTTACCGATCAAGCGTGTGACATTCCTCAACGGGGGCGCGGCGCGTGGCATCGATTCGAAACGCTCATTCCAACCAAATCGCCAGCAATCGGGATTTCTCCGAATAAATGTCCACCGAGCCCCCCAACCAGTGCCTCGGCCCGCCATTGAATGAAACATCTGAGCGGTCGCCTCCGACACCCTCTTTCCATGACTCAAGCGAGGTGATGCTAAACTCAGAAAACAGATTTACCTGATTCTAAAGGTCTCCGCCGTCGTCTCACAGTCCATGGCCATCAACGCGGACGAGCCAAGATGACATGTTCGCAGCAGCGATTGGCTTGTCATCCAATCGACCGATGTAGTTAACCACTCACCGAAACCTCGAGAAACATATATGTCGACAGATCTTCTATTCTTGGTTTACCAACACCGGGACAAGGATTTCGCTGCTCTAATCGAAGAGCTGTGGAGTTATCGCCAAATGGCCGATTTTCCTCGTCAAACTAAACATCTCGTTGGGTATGCGGCTTCTCCGTATGATGGCGATAACTGGTACACTCCGCTGGACGAAGCATTAGCTAAACGCGTTGCCAGAGTCCTGAACGATGAGGCCGAGAAAATTCGCATGGACTGTCCCTGCTGTCGTCAGGTGACGAAATCCAGATACGTGCAGCATTGGGACGAAGACTCACTGACCAGCGTGTTGGGATTTTTGTGCGAGCAATGCGGCAACGTGATTCGCATGCGCTTGGTCGCGGACTCAACGCTCCAAAGGCAAAACGATTCCCAGGGCGAATTGGAGGTGACTCTCCAGGCAAGACCAGCTCGGCCGCTTCAACCGCCGATGCTGGAACCGATCGACAATCTAATCCCTCAGCTTTCGGTCCGCATCGGACAAATTTTGTTGGGCGGTTTTGACATGGATCTCGCGAGTTGTTCGGTCGATGACATATGTCAAATCTCCGCCGAGGAGTTTCTAGCCCAGCGAAACTCGGGACCGGTGCCGCTCAATGAACTACGCGAGAAATTAGCCAAAGTCGGACGCTGCCTCAGAGGCGATGAAGATCCACTGCTCCATGCCATCTACTCCGCACCGGACGACGACGAACCCCGGTTGGCATATGCCGCTCGACTCGACCGATACAATCCACCACGAGCCGAATTCATCCGTGTTCAGATCGAGTTAACCAGGCTCAAAGAATCTGACGAATGTTACCCTGAGTTAAAGAAGTGGGAGTCCGACTTGTTGGAGTTCTATGGTTGGCAATGGCTAGGCGGCCTTCACGATATCTACGAACTTGGCGGCACGGTTTTTCACCGTGGCTTTCTCGCAGAAGCCCAGGTTGATCCAGGGTCCCATCGTCCTGACTTTGTCGCCATGGTGTTAGCAAAGTTTCCAACCATCCATAAACTTCGTTTCGACTGCAACAGTCAAAAGAGTCGTGACCATGTCGCGTTCGCAGATGCCCCAAAAGATCACTATCCCAAAATCCTTGGCCAAGCTTGGCTACGACAAATCTCGGATCTTTCCCTTTTCGGCACTTGCATTGAAGACAACGTCGCGATGGCCATTGCCGAATCCGAGCATGCAGTGAATCTACGGAGACTGAATGTCGGATACAACAACATCGGGAATGCCGGCGCAGACGCATTGGCCAATTCGCCCTACCTAAACGACTTGCAGGAACTCAATCTTGAACAGAATCCCATCGACGGAGCATCCGCGTCACGTTTGCTCGAACGTTTCGGCGATCGCGTTCGGTTACAGTTTGGTCGACATCCGACGCTGTCCAAGCGGTGGGAGATGGAGCATGGGCATGAGCCTGAAAACTAAAGCATCTGAAACAAATCGACGCGGGCATTCGCAATGTATTGCGAGTGAGCTGGTGAGGTAATACATAACGTGGTTCGAATCTTTTACAGAATTCGACGAAGAGTTCCCCGATCAAGTGCGGCAGGGTCTTTGGATCGATGGGCGATATTTGCGATTTACAGCTGGTCGTCGAAGTCCAATAGCAGTGACAGATCAAGGACCGGAAATTCTGTTGGGAGATCGGGTACTGGTGGTTGGATTTCGACTCGAGCCGAGCGTAGTGATTGTTGTCCGGTTCCAATCTTTCCTAAGCGGGCCTGCAATAGGTCAGCATCTTGTTGACTCCAAGGGAATGTTATCTCCAAGCCTTCGCCGAATCGAATTATCGCCGAGCTTGGGGAGACCTTGGCCAAGCTGGTCAAAAATGGCTCACCCTTTGCTAGATGTACTTGACTTTCCGGATCTGATTTTGATGAAATCGCTTGATTGATGCGGATCAGTTCGCTTCGATTAACAATG
>JAGQPC010001199.1 GCA_020426925.1 Planctomycetales bacterium
ACGCGCAAATTCCGTGAACGGTTACAAATGAACATACGTCGATTTGCACTGCAGACCTTGCTGATGGGGATTACGATCATCGGGATTTGCGTTTGTGTTTTCGTGCGTCCGCTATCCCAACACAGGGACGCAATTTCGCAATTGGCTGAATCTGGCGCGTACCTTTTATTCGCAGTTCGACGCGCTCATCTGCATTCATGTCGAGCAGTGCTGTTGTCCCTGCCGAGATATTATTTGTCCTGTTCCGCGTTTCGATCAACAGGCAGGATTCAGTGATGCGTAATCTTAAAGTCCAGCTTTTTGTGATGATGTCCTCGCTTGGTTTTGCGTTGCCGTTAGCAAACGCTCAACTGCTGAAGCCTGCGCTTGATATCATCGAGCAGGCGGTGTCGAGCGGTGATATTCCTGGTGCGTCGGTACTGATTTTGCAGAACGAGAAAATCATTGTCGATCGTGCGTTTGGAATTTGCGATCGGAGGGATCAGCGAGCGTTCCAACCAGACACGATCTGTTGGATTGCGTCTTTGACGAAACCGATCACGGCAGCAGCGGCGATGACGCTCGTTGAAGACGGTAAGCTCGATTTGGACGCCACGGTCGACCAGTATCTACCAGAATTCCGTCATCAGGCGACGAAGAAGGAGCGACGCCTTCCGACGGTTCGCCAGTTGATGTGCCATAGCTCGGGCATCCAATCGTCGGTGCCGCAGCGTCCTCGGTTCTTCTTCGATCAAAAGTGGTACAGCCGTTCGCTCAAGGAAATTGCCCCAGCGATTGCCGAAACGGAACTCGTCTTTGCTCCCGGAACTAAAGTTCAATATTCCAACGCGGCTCCTTATGTTCTGGGGCGAATCATTGAGGTTCTTTCAGGGCAAAACTTTGGCGATTATGTGAAGGCCAAAATTCTTTTGCCGCTTGGCATGAATGACACCGGGTTTTCAGTTCCGGCCGAGAAAGTAGATCGCGTTGCGGTCGTATATCGGAAGGAGAAGCAGTCAGCCATCGAATTCTGTCGGTACGATCCGAATTGGCAAGTGAAAATGACGATGCCAGATGGTGGATTGTTTTCGACGCCCGCTGACATGGCGAAGTTCGCAAGTGCGTTTCTAAATGGTGGAAAGCCGATCCTGTCGACGAAATTAGCTGACGAAATGCTTTCTCCACAGAGTAAAGGGTATGGTCTCGGTTGGATTCTGGATGAGCCAGGTCAGTTCAGTCATTGGGGCTCTAGCGGGACGCTGATATGGGGCGATTCAAAGTCTGGCGTCGTCGGCGTTTTGTTCATCCAGCTTCAGGACCTAAAGCTAGTTGGCGACATACACCGTCGTTTTCGTAGCACTGTGACACAGGTGTTGTCAAAACCGTGACGAACTGCTGAGAACCATATTGTCCAATTCGGGAGTGTTGCAGTGAATCGCCGCAACGGAAAGGCTCAAGGTCCTGTGCGATTTTTGCGCTGAACTGCGTTATCCCGGAGGCCAGGACAGGCTGCGGCCGCCGAGCAAATGGAAATGTAGGTGGTCGACTGTTTGGCCTCCTTGCTGGCCGCAATTGACGATGACTCGATAGCCGTCACCTAAATCTTCGGCGCGGGCGATGTCGCGAATCACTTTCCACAGATGACCGATTAGCATCTGGTCTTCGTCGGCAATGTGATCTATTGAAGGGATTTCTTTTTTGGGAATGACAAGGATGTGCGTTGGCGCTTGAGGATTGACGTCGCGAAATGCCATGCATCGTTCGTCGTCGTGAACGATGTCAGCTGGGATCTCGCCGTCGATAATTCTTTTGAAGATTGTTTTTTCCGACACGTTAATCTCCTAGCTGAAGCTGGTCCAATGAGATTGCTTCGTCGAGTAGCATTTGTGGAGTCTCGTCGATGACCAAGTACAGCAGTGTTTTCGATTCGTTAACTAGTCCGTTGTGGATTGGCGAGGTAATTTCTTGCCCCAATCGGTTGCTGATTTTTCCATGGCTGATCTCTTCGTTCAACACATCGAGCAAGGCTGTCGGCGCGGTGTGCAATTTGCTTCCCGTTTCTGGACAGCGCAGTAGGTCATGCATCATGGCGCGGCCGGTGAGTAGAGCCGATTCTTGTTTTACATAAATAGAAAACAGCCGGTCGCGAAGTGCAACCGGCTGTCTGACCGTAGATGGTAATCGACTCGAACCGTTACTGTGTTTCTTGGCTTGCCAGATCCGTCGGCTGAACCGGCATGTCGGCTACCGGTGTCGCTGTCGTTTCTGGGGATCCTTCCAGTGGCTTACGTCTTCGTCGGCGTCGTTTTTCAGCTGGCTGGGCGATCCACTCTTTCGTCAAAGCTTCAAATACATCAGGAGATTCGTAACGAACAACGTTCTTGCCCTCGGCCATTGGTCCGATGAGGCCACGAAACACAGGCATTCCCCGTAAGTCTAAATCAGTGCTACAATCATCAACGCCAATCTGGGTGTGCATCCTGAGCAGTGGGTCGGTCGATCCATAGTCTTTAATTCGGAGTTGACCGTTGGCGCCGCGGGTCACAACTCGAAAGGTGTCTTTCTTCATGGGGTTGGTGCTCCTGACTTTCGAGTTCGCGTCTTTCAGATCAAAATCATTACCGTTTCAAGTCGACAGGCCACGTGTGGGAGTCTGGCCGTGACGACTGGCACAGAGTTGGTTTTCGTCGCAGGAGCGGACAGAATCTGAGCAAAATGCTAGCCCCTCCTACACAGGACAAAGTCCGAATTACCTGTACATCAGTGGTCTCCGTGCAGTTCGGACAATGCGGACGTGAACACCTCAGAACATTCCTCAAAGTCTGCCTCATGGGGTCGCGATTTGTTCGGGGCGAAGCCCGATTGAAAATCTTCCGAACATTTATCAATTGCGACCCCATCTTGTCGTGCGTAGGGTCGATGTTGTACTAATATTGACTCTGAGGAGGGTATCCGAATGGTGAGGAGGTTGATTCGAAATCAATTGCCCCTTATGGGGTTGCGGGTTCGAGTCCCGTGCCCTCCGCTTCAGGTTCGATTGGGAAACAG
>JAGQPC010001200.1 GCA_020426925.1 Planctomycetales bacterium
CCCAAATGGATGACTAGTCCTTTGACTCCAGAATCGGCGACTAGGATCTGTGAACCTGCGCCGAGCACGCGAATGCTGATGTTTTGATCAGAGCACCGGCGAATCAGTTGCTGGAGTTCGTCAATGTTCGTCGGTTCAGCAAAAAACTCAGCGTTGCCACCGATTCGCAACCACGTAAACGGAGCGAGTGGTTCAGATTCACGGACGACATGTTCCAATCCGTCGTACCAAGTCATGTTGATTCCTCGATAGGCGATCGACGTAGAAAACTGCGGTATCCGTCAAGCGGTCCGCTGTGTGCCGATCATAGGCCGGTGCAAGCAAAAGTGTCAATGTGACCGGCCGGCGTCGCGGCTGCGAATGGGCGTCGCTTCCTATCGTCCTTTAAGCCACAGCCAGTCATCTGTTGCTGTCTGGCCAAACAATCGCGGAAAATTTTTCAATGAAGTCCAGCAAATAGGGTGGGGATTCGCGTTCCGGAGTGTCTCCAGCGACAGTCAAGACTTGCATTTTGTACATGACTGGCTTGTCGGCATATTCGTACCTAGGCGCATCGGGCACGTCCCATCTGTTTTCGTAGCAGTATCCGTAAGCTACGTAGAATTCGTCTTCCAAAGGACTTTTTGGCTCGTAGCGGCGAACGTTGAACCGTTGAGGGGTTTCGCCTCGGTCCAACGTCAATCGATAACCGTGCACAAGTTTCCTTGCTCGATTGCCGTAGCAAATCTCAACGGGATGCCGCACTAACGGGCCAGCATGCCCGACCATAACCAAAGCGGTAACGCGATTGCCAGTGTCGTTTTCGTAGACTCGATTAAAGTGCGCTGCGACCCCCAACTCATTTAAGACATAGTCACTTAAGGGCTCGCCTTCGTCGACCAGCCGCCATTCAGCAAACCTTTGCGGGACCGTCTTCAGTTGTTCGGCGTGAGTTTCAACAGCATTATTGCCGGACCAGCGATTCGTAATCACTCCGTGATACCAAGTCGACGCGACTGTGGCAGCCGCGACCAGCACAACAGCGGATAGAGATTTTAAAAACAACATACGAAATCTCGGATAAACCTAGGGGGTCAGTTTGTGTTTTAGCTCGGCGTACATCTCGCGATCAAACGGGGCGAGTGCTTCGTGTGTAACAACCTCATCGTCGATCAATGCAAAAGTGCTGGAAGCCTGCTGATCGTCGCCGACACCAAGCCACGCAGCAGAAAGATGAATAAGACCAGATGTCGTTAGTTCTGCTGACGGAAGGGTCTCGACGATCGCGTCGATCGCTTCCTGGTGATGTCCGTTTTTGATTTGCAGCAAGGCCAGTGTGTCCAGGAGAACAGGATTGCGACCGCCGATTTCAATGGCTCGGTTGATAAGTTCAAGACTTTCTTCAGGATTCGACTCACACTTTGCGATGGCCATGTTGTTCAGTGTGAGCCAATGCTGATCGTCGGCAATGGAGGCTCGCTCGTAGTGGCTGATGGCAGCGTCGTAATTGCGTTGCATCAATCGAAGGTTACCAAGGGCAAAGTTTAATTCAGCATCGGTTGAGTTAGTCATGAGCCGCTCTTCGAAGAACTGTTCTGCTTCATCGTTTGTGCCGACCAACGGGTGATTGGAAGAAAACGCGACGGCCAGTGACGTCGTCCATCGCAGTCGGCTTACGGGAGGCGGAGACAGCTTCGCTAATCGGATGGCGTCGTCCACGCGATCCGTATGAAGTAGAAAGTTGAGAATATTGAGGCATAATTCAGAACGAGACTTCTCGTTTTGCAGACGTCTCAAGCACCTTGCTGCATGTTGATCAATCACCAACGACTCTAGATTTTTGAGATCACTCTGCGACTGATTCGCCGCCGTGCGATGGAGATGTTGCAACCGAAGTTTCAGCGACTCAATCTCGTAGCCTCGAAACCCTTCGATTCGAACAAATGCTTGCTCGAATACTGCCGCAAATTCTGAATGCTCAACCGGGAGGTTGCCGTTCAGCTGAAGAAACGCGATCAGTCGTGGAATGTCCACGTCCTCTGCAAGTATCGCCATTGTTAATTGTCGAGCGGCCGTCCCAGGTTTGGCCAACGACAGTTGTGACAAAGTTGTCATCAGCATGTCGCGCGTTGTTTGCCGAGGGATAGCCCTCAACGTTGCAACGGCTTGAGTGTGCAGGCTCGCCTGGTCGTCCGTTTGAACGCTTGCCTTCGCCTGTAGGATTTCAGCGTGAAGTCGTCGTTCCGTGGCTACCGGATCACGATTCGCAATCATCTCCAGTAGCAGCGTCTCTGCTTCGCCAATCGATTCTTTTGTGCCGATCTTAACCAGCACATCAATCAGTGTTTCCCGAGCTCCGATCGATTCAGGAGATACCTTCAACGCCTCTCTGCTGCAGTCAACGGCTTTTGCAAAATCATACTCGCGAAAAAACTGGGCAGCTCGTTCATAGACAACCAAACGAGACAAATCGTCGGCGCCACTGTTCAAATGAGAAATAGCGAGATCATATTGTTCCGCGGCAAGCTCGACTTGATCGATCGACTCGCGTAGCTGTGCAAGCCCAAACGCGCGATCCAGCTCTGAGATATCCGGGTCTGTCGTGAGTCGATCGAGTACTTCACGTGCTTTGGCTGGATTGGGACGTGCAGCCACATAGAATCGGTACAAAGCACCCCACGCTCGAACATCGGATGGGTCAAGCTCTACAGCGTGCTCGAACGCCTTGCGAGCAAGTTCGA
>JAGQPC010001201.1 GCA_020426925.1 Planctomycetales bacterium
GTCGCTTTGCAAAGTCGGGGTCCCAACGCTTCTTTGCTTCGATCGGTGCCTGCTGTCCGAGGGCAGAAAATGTAATCTGGCTCCCTCGGTCCTCGACAACTTCTCCCCAGACCATGTCAGCCTTGAATTCGGAGTCGTCGCTCACTTGCTGAAGCGAGCCGATGATTTTGGCCTTTTCTGCCGCTGTGAAATCCTCGGAGTAGAGCTTCTGCCAACTCGTGTCGTACTGGTAGAACTTGGTGCCACACGTCGGAAGTAGCAGCAGATTCTGCAGGTGCTTACTCTGCGACAGATTGGAAAGCACCTGCTTTTCAAATTGCGGCCAGTTGCCTCCGGAAATCACGGCGACTTTCGCTACACGCAGAAGCTCAATCAGCAACCCAGCCATCTCGGCATCGAGCGGCGACTTACTGACGGCCAGCGTGCCATCCAGATCAAAGACAATCAGCCTCTTCATCGGGACGCCTTACCTTCCATTTCTGGACCGTATTCGCCCGGCGGGCAGCTCGAATGCAATTGGCTCGATGCAGTAGCGCCCGGTTGGGCTGCTTTTGCGTTGCCGTCTAGTCCTTCGGTGATCTTCTCTGCGGGATGACCCGCCAAATTCTGGGTGCCTGCGTCGACTTTGATGCCAGGAATGACGGCGACATCGGTGAGGAGTTTTATGAAAGGGACGCCCGCTGTTGGCTGCTGTCGAATGGTTTCGTCGTACAAAATCGCGCCACTAATACAATCACTTAACCCTGATGTGATGACAATCATCTCCCGATACGCCCGCCTACGTTGTTCGTTTTGTGGAATGCCCTGAGCCGCGAATCGCTTATTGCAGGTCGGATTGCTTTCATCCATCGCCAGCAGACCCTTGGCGCCGGCAACCATTGCTGCAGCAGTATCGACCAATGTTTGTTCGTTCACAGCCAATTACTCCTCAAGCCATAGCAAAGCGTCGTCATAGGCGGCTTCGGGAAAGTGCTTCACATCCACATCAATCAAGTGACCGACTAGTGGAGGCAACTCCGATAGCAGCAGGCTATCGCTGACGACCGCCAGTTTGCCGATCTTTTCATGGTGACTCTCGACGAACCGCATGTGTGCCATCGCCGCGGTAAGATTCGCCCAACCAGGAAACGATTTCGCATGGATCAACACGCCCGGCAACTTCCCTCGCTCGGCAATGTATGGATCAATCTCAGCGATCACGCTTTCAAAGTCCGACGCTTCGAGCGGGGCTTCTGGTTCGAGCAGAAGTATGCCTTCTGGCGTTATGAGTTTATGTTTGAGCATTGCGTCATCCTTCACGTTGGAAACTGCATCACGGCGTTGTATCGTCGTGCCGGGTGCGCCGATAGACAAGTCGAATGAAGGCCGGTGGAATCGGACTTACTCTTTTTGCCCGGCTGGCGTAGTCCGGCTCATCAATTCGGACTCGCACCCGCTGGTAATGGCGCGCATCGGGATGGCACAGCATCGAATTCAAGAGATCGTTGTGCATCAAACATGGAAAGCAACTTCCGCGCCATTGAACCGCGATCCGATTGCTCATCCGTCCGAACTATGGAGGCTCTATCCATCGCCTGCTAAGAAGCCAGGAGTGGGTACCGGTCAACTCTTGACCGCGCTGAGAGAGTTTTTGTCGGTAGGTAAGGGCGCTTCGAATGACTTCAATTCAGATTCTGACTTAACTCGAGTCGTCCAAAGGCACGGAAAATGCGGACTGATGTCACGGTCTCGCCGAAAGTTAACAACAACACGGAAGGCCACATGCCGATGCTCGCAAGACAACGATACGTGCAGCAATGCTTGCCCATCGTTTTAGTTTGTGCATCCGTCTTTGGTTCGGCTGGTTTGAGTTCAGCCCAAGACACGTCAGACCAAAAGACGCCTCAAGTCGTTCATCCTGCGGATAAGAATGCTCCTTCAGTACCGGCAGCCGCGGTGACGGTACAGCCAACAAATCGCGACGACGCTATTCGCCAGCGCATTGAGAAGATTCTGGAGGCAACAGGCGAATATACCGACGTGCAAGTAACCGTCAAACAGGGCGTTGGCTTCTTGCGGGGACATGCCAGAACGGATCGGCTCAAGCAGTGGGCCGGGGACACGGCCGGAAAAGTCCAAGACGTCGTCGCGGTGTTCAACGGCCTTGAAGCCTTACCGCCCTCCCCATGGGACTTCAGTTCGACGATCGTTGGATTGGAAGACTTGTGGCGGGGGTTTCTTGGCGCGCTACCGTTTATTTTGTTCGGCATGCTAACGCTTGGTTTAGCCTGGATAGCTTCCATGCTTGCGACGCGACTATTGCAGCGTTTCATGCGAAAAGGAGTCACCAGCCCACTTTTGCGCGACGTACTAGCCCGCTCCGGCGGCTTTCTACTCTTTTTGGTTGGGATTTATATCATTTTGCAAATCGCGGGGTTAGCACGACTCGCACTGACCGTGGTCGGAGGTACCGGCTTGGTTGGCTTGGCGATCGGCATCGCGTTTCGCGACTTTACGGAGAACATCCTTTCCAGTATTTTCCTAAGCGTTCAGCGCCCGTTTCGTACCGGCGATCTCATCGAAGTATCGGGAACTCTCGGTTATGTCGAGCGGCTCAGCTCCGGAACACGGTATTGTTGACTCTCGATGGCAATCTAGTGCAGATACCTAATACGACTGTCTACCAAAGCGTATTGCGAAACTTTTCCAGCAGTCCAAATCGCCGCGTAGATTTTGTTGTCGGCATCGGATATGACGCGCTGGTGCCGAAGGCGCAAGAGGTCGCAATGAAAGTGCTCAGCGATCATCCTGCTGTACTAGCGGACCCCGAACCGTGGGTGTTAGTTGATAACTTCGGTAAGGCAACCGTGGACTTGCGTGTGTACTTCTGGCTCGACGGGACCAAGCATAGCTGGTTGAAAGTAAAGTCCTCCGTCATGCGACTGGTCAAACGAGCGTTTCAGGAAAATGGACGCCCGATTCCCGACGAAGCTCGCGAAGTTAAGTTCCTAAACGAGCTGGACGTTCGTTGCCATGAACGCCCGACGTTCCAGAGGAACACAGCAACCGACAAGCAAAGCGTCGCGTTGCCCGTGTCGCCTACCCAGCCCCCGCCTGAGACGGACGCCGTCGCCACCGATGCCGAAGGAGGACTTAAAACCGAAGCGATCAACATCGAGGAACAAGCCCGACTTGCCAGACCTGCGGATGAAGCGAATCTTCTCAACTCAGCGAATGGCAAAGGACGGTGACGATGGTTCGATTGTCCGGAAGAATTGATCGCGAGAGTTATAGATCTGCATGCGCGTGCCGTAACATCGAGCAAACTCCGCTGGCCCAATGCCATGAAGTGCGTCTACTTTGAAAACGCACCGGACGCCGGGTATTCGTGCGGGAACGCACAGTTACGTGACACCCGCTCTCTCGCCTTCAAAATGAACTTCATCCGCCTGATTTACCAAAGAGATGGCTTACGCATCGCTAGCGCTACGGCTTGAACTTTCGCATTCCAATTTCGCCACTTTATCCAAGCGACGAAGATGGCGTTCGGCGCCGCTGAAACTTGCAGCCAAAAACGCTCTTACCAATTCTGCCGCGAGAGACTCCCCGATGACGCGACCGCCCAAACACAACACATTCATTTTGTCGTCCTCTACACCTTGGCGAGCAGAAAAAATATCGTGGCAAATGGCCGCGCGGATGCCTCGCATTTTATTGGCGGCTATACTCGCACCAACGCCACTTCCGCAAATCAATATCCCGAGCTCCGCTTCACCGCCGTGAATAGCTTGTCCGACCAACCGAACAAAGTCGGGGTAGTCATCATCGGGAACGAACGTCTTCGCACCGTAGTCGTGCACGTCGTGGCCAAGCCTGCTCAGTTCGCCGAGAACGAAAGTCTTGAGGTGAAAACCTCCATGGTCACATCCGATCGCGATTTTCATGACGCCACCTATTCTCTGAATTGGCCTCAAGTTCGATCTTGGCCAAGTGAAGAGTTCCCGCTTTAATTTTGACGCATCTCCAGCAACTTCAAAGCGAGCCTGCAAACGCTTTTCACGCTAAATCCAAATTCTTGCCATCATTGACGGAAGACGAACTCAGTCACGCCCGCCAAGCAGACCGGACCGCAGTAAGAAATACAGCAGAGTCAACAGGGTTGAGACCACGGCGGCCACATAAGTCAACGCTGCGGCGTTGAGCACACGATCGACGCCGACTCGTTCTTGCGGACTGATGATGCCCGCTTCGACGATCAACCGCTTCGCTCGCGAGCTGGCGTCGAATTCAACCGGAAGCGTGACCAGTTGAAACAATAGGACGGCTCCGAACAGAACGGCTCCGGCCATCACGACGAACGGTGATATCATCAAACCGACCGCCATCACAATGTAACCGAGGCTCGAGCCAATTCCGGCTATGGGAACCAAAGCCGAACGTATCCAGAGGGGCGCATAGTGATTTGCATGTTGAATCGCATGACCCGCTTCATGGCAAGCGATGCCGACGGCCGCAATCGACCGAGCCGAATAAACACCTTCCGACAACGCCAGTCGTTTCGTTGCCGGATTGTAGTGGTCGCTAAGATATCCGTTAGTTTGCACGACCGCGACATCGTGAATACCAGCTCGTTCGAGCAATACCTGTGCGGCCTGCGCGCCCGTATACCCGCGCCCATTGGCAATCTTTGAATAGCGGTTGAACGCCGAACGAACCAACAGGCTCGCCCCACCTGAGATCAACAGACCGGGAAGCACAACCATCAATATGTAGGTTGGATCGAAAATCATCGTTCATTCCCCGGCAATTGAACACGCATCGGAAGTCGTCACTGAGTTCGCCGGCAGGAATCAGGTGCAAATGACATGCCGGTCAATTCGTATGCCTCGCATCTGCTCGTCATCCCGATAACAGGCGAGCCTTTTCGCTCGTCGTTACTTCGACTCCAATTCAATAATGTCCGCGTCCAGGATCAGACGCTCGCCGCGATCAGACCGGTTCCGTTGGAGAGTCGATCGCAGAGTGTCTAATGCTTTCAGCTTGGCGATTGCCATTACCAAACTTCGACAGTACGCCTCGGCGGTATTTGCTAACTGTTCCACAATGCAATTGCGGGCACGTCATTGTGGTCTCGCTGGTAGGACAACACGCTCAGCGACCCAGTATCCAGGATGAAATGCTGCCCCGTTTGGACCGGCGCCCCGATCCACCGAGCAACAAGAACTCGTCCGAGATGGCTGTGTGAAAATAGTGCGACATTGCCATCTAAACTCTTTAGCCGCTCGATCAGTCGGTCGGCGCGATCCGAAATCTCGCCCGGCATTTCTCCGTTGGGGCAACCATCTCGAAACAGATTCCAATCCGGACGCTGTTTGTAAACGTCGGCGTGAGTTTGCCCTTCGTACTCGCCGTTGTCCCACTCGATTAGATCGACTTCAACCTGCGAGTGCGCTCCGCAACCGGCAAGTTCGCACGTTTGTCGAGCACGCTGGAGGGGACTCGTCAACACATGATCGAATTGAATTGAGCGGATTCGTTCACCAAGCTGGCGTGCTTCCGTTTCGCCGTGTGCGGTCAATGGGATGTCCGCACGACCAGTGTGTTGTCCCGACAAAGACCACGCGGTTTCTCCGTGGCGCATGAAGTGCAGTCGTAGCGTCACTTGCTTTCTCCAAGCGTCCACTTCCAATCGCGGATTTCGGGCATGTCTTGGCCGTGTTTGTTGATGTATTGTTTGTGCTCGATCAAATTGTCCGCGAGTTGTTGCTTCAAGTAGACACCCTTTTCGCTCGTCTGCGGTAGGCGGTCGATGGTGTCCATCACCAGGTGAAAACGATCGAGGTCGTTCATGACCGTCATGTCGAACGGTGTCGTGATCGTACCTTCTTCCTTGTAACCGCGTACGTGAATGTTGTGATGATTGGTGCGGCGGTAGGTCAGACGGTGGA
>JAGQPC010001202.1 GCA_020426925.1 Planctomycetales bacterium
GAACTTAGACGTCGTCACATTTTGGAACGCCTGAAGATCGGCCAGCGAATCCACGCCGATGGTGTTAACTTATTGGTTGATTATCCCGAAGATGCGCAGTCAATCCGTTCGAGAGTTTTAGGGCATGGCATTTACACGCGGCGCGAGTGGCTCGTTTTTCACGCAGAGGAGATCGCCGCTCGATTGTCTTCTTGATCCGGTTGGTTAAACCTATATGCGAACGCAGCTGCAGATTTGCCTGATCGGTCGGCCGGAGTTATCCTGAGCGTTTTCGATATGAAATGCGGGTTGACGCAAATGTTCCGCTTTGTTCGCATTGATTTTCAAATAATTGCCTTCACGTTCGTTTGCTGCGCGATCGGTGTTGCAGCAGTCGGCGTTGGTGCCGAGCCGTCTTCTCAGAATTCGAACACGGCAGCCACCGTTCGCGGGTTCGACAACACTCGATTCAACCGGCCGTTTCAAGAAGATCTCGATCGAATGGATCCGTCGGCTGACGGATGGTCGACGGAATCGTTCAGCGACGCAGCGATGGCTCAGCTGAAGAAAATCGGTGCGCAAATCGCAAGCCCCGACAGCGACTTCGACTGGAGCACTCTGCGAACTGCAAACTGTCAGTGCACTCCACTTCAACCAGAGGCTGTTGCCGAAAACTTCTCGGTCGGCGGAATTGCGGTGTACCGATCAGGTCGACATTCGGCCGATGCCCAAGAAGGCTCGAACACGCTTGAAGAAGTCGTTTCCACCTATGGACAAAAGTTTGCTGGTCAACATCCGCACGTGCACTTCAAGATATTTCGCGTTGAATCAATCGAAAGTGGACGATCGTGGCGAACGCTGGTTTATTTTCAGCTCGGCGCAACGGGCGTTGCTCACGCCACGCAAGTGACCGCCACATGGGATTGCGAGTGGCAACCTCAACCAGGAAGTGCGCCGCGACTCTCATCGCTGCGAGTATCAGAGTACGAAGGAGTCGCGTCCGCGCGTCTTAGATTGATCGACGCCACGGAAGCTGTGCTTGGCAAAGCAAACGAGTTCGTTCCACAGTTTTCCAGAGGACTCGACTATTGGGTGGGGACACTTGATCGGCGATTGGGGCTAGACATCGTGGGCATTCATGGCGTCGCGATCGGCGACGTTGATAATGATGGGCTCGACGATATCTATTTTTGCGAACCCGGCGGACTACCGAATCGGCTTTATCTTCACAAATCAGATGGAACGGCACGAGAAGTTTCCGCCGTCGCAGGAGTGGACTACCTTGAAGCCACGCGATCGGCGCTCTTTTTGGATTTAGACAACGACGGTGATCAGGATCTCGTCGCAGGTTCGGATCGCTTTGTGATCTTTTGCGAAAACGATGGATTCGGTCGATTCCACCAGCGAGCGGCTTTTAAGACGCCGGCGGCAATCGTGTCCATGGCTGCCGCGGATTACGATTTGGACGGCGACTTGGACGTCTACGCGTGCGGCTACTTTACCAAGGAGGACGCTGCTGAATCGTCGATCGGTTTGGGAAATCCGATCCCGTTTCACGACGCCAATAACGGTGCTAAGAATTCATTCTTTCGTTGCGATGGCGATTGGACTTTTGTTGAGGCAACTGCGGCAGTGGGGCTCGATCAAGACAATCGTCGCTTCAGCCTCGCGGCGAGCTGGGAAGATTACGATTTGGACGGCGATCCTGATCTCTACGTCGCAAATGACTATGGGCGGAATTGTCTATATCGAAATGACAATGGCCACTTTGTGAATGTCGCTGCCGAAGCTGGTGTGGAAGATATCTCAGCCGGAATGTCGATCAGCTGGGGCGACTACAATCGAGACGGCTTGCCAGACATCTACGTTAGCAACATGTTTTCGTCCGCAGGCAATCGCATTTCCTATCAGCGGCAGTTCAAAGAAGGCGCAACCGAAGAAACCATCAAGGACTACCAAAAGTTCGCTCACGGGAACACGCTGTTCGCCAACTCTGGAGACGGCACGTTCCGCGACGTCACGGATGAATCTGGAGTAACGTTGGGGCGTTGGGCATGGGGCTCCGACTTCATCGACATCAATAACGACGGCTGGGAAGATCTGTTCGTCACCAACGGAATGTTGACTCGAGACGACCCTAACGATTTGTGAAGCTTCATGTGGCGGCGGGTCCTGTCGCAATCACCAACCGACGTTCCAAGCAGCGCGGCCTCGCAACAGCAAACGCGCAAATATCTTGACGGCTGGAAAGCACTCGGAGCTCTCCTTCACGGCGGTGGATCACTGAGCGGTCATGAACGCAACGTCTGTTTTATGAATACTCGCGGTCACAGGTTTGCTGACGCATCAAGTGCAATCGGGTTTGATCACGATTCTGATTCTCGAGCCGTCGTCGCTGTCGATTGGGATGGAGACGGTGACCTGGACCTGTGGACTGCGAACCGAACGGCTCCAAGAGCTCGCTACCTGCAAAACAATTTGGATTCTGAGCACGGTTTTCTGCAGTTGCGATTACAGGGAACCACATGTAATCGCGACGCTATCGGTGCTCGCGTTGACGTGAAACGCGTCGCAGAAGACGACTCGCTGCCAATCGTGCGATCAGTGAGTGCCGGTGAAGGATTCGTGTCGCAAACGAGCAAATGGCTGCATTTCGGATTAGGGGAACAGTCTGCGATTCGTTCTGTTCATGTTACGTGGCCCGGTGGAAAGAACGAAGAGTTCACTGACGTTTCGGCAAATGGGCGGTTCTTGTTGGTGCAAGGAACCGGAAAGGCTGTGCCGGTGCAACGTGAACAATCTCCGGCGTTTGACGTCACCAGTGTAAAACCTGCGAGCCACGATTCGGCTCGAATCGTATTGGGGCGTCGAGTTCCCATGCCGCAGATACAGTTCGCGGATTTGAGTGGGAATTCCAACGTAATCCTTTTGCATGGCCGCCCGACGTTGATCAATCTGTGGGCAACATGGTGCGCGCCGTGCATGGCAGAACTGGCAGACTGGAGACACGACAATGAAGCACTCAAAGAGAGCGTGAATGTTTTTGCGTTAAACGTAGATGGGCTGGATGGTGAATTGCCTGAAAAATCAATCGCTGACGCTTGGAAGCAAATCGGTTTCGCAGCCACGTGCGGAACAATTGACCCTGCCACGTTTGAAATGTTTGAGGTCATTGAACGCACTCTGCTGTTACAACAAGCTCCGCTTCCGATCCCGACAAGTTTTTTGATTGATGGAGAAGGAAAACTTGCAGTCGTTTACAAAGGTCCTGTGTCGGCCGAACAGCTCCTAGCGGACGCAGGCCATCTTCATGAATCTGTCGAAGACGAACGGGACCGAGCAATACCATTTTCAGGCGCGTGGTATTCATCGCCGTTTCCACCTGATCTGCTTGCGATTCCGTCGCAGCTCGTCGGGCTTGGCCGGACGACGGATGCGTACGAATATATCCGCGACCACTTCCAACTGAGTCCGAACCAGAAAAAAAGTTCAACCTGGGACCAGTTAGGCGTCACCGATGCCAAACTGCTGGGAGTTGTGAATAGTGTCGCGCGACAATTGCAGCAGCAGAATCTTGATGCCGAGGCATCAGAAATGTATCGAGTGTCATTGCTGTACGCGCCGGACTCGTGGAACACATGCGTTCAGTATTCGAGTCTGCTGTTGAAGATGGACCATCCCGCCGAAGGGTTAGCTCTTAATAAGCATATGGCACAGCTAAAGCCGAATCATCCAATGCCACTTAACAACGCGGCGTGGATCTATGCGACGACGGCCGATGCGTCGATTCGCGATCCGGCAAAAGCAGTCCGATTGGCGACGAACCTGTGTAACGCGACGGGGAATTCGGAACCAAGCGTGCTAGACACGCTTGCTGTCGCACACGCCGCGAATGGAGACTTCGAGCATGCAGTGATAGCGGCGAGAAACGCTCTGTCCGCGGCGAAAAAGATCGACCGCCCGGAATTGATTGATCGCATTTCGCAGCGCCTATCGGAATTTGAAAAAGCTCTTAACGCGTCGAATGGCAGCTGAACTTGGCTTTGATCTTTTGATCTTCGCATTTTGTTGTTGATTCCGCGGGAAATACTCTTAAGATCAGCAATACCTCTGGGTATCGGAATGGGGAGGAGCGGCGTTATCGATCTGATACAATGTGGAGGTGGCTATGAAGAGACTATTGAATCGTTGCATGCTGGCTGTGTTCTGCGCTGGCGTGCTTGGAAGCTCGGTGGTTCGCGCGGACTATCGTGCTGCCGTGCTTGCGGATGAACCGATCGCTTACTACACACTCGACGAAGTCGGCGGTGGAGAAGGTGCGACAGCCGTCAACCAAGGTAGCCTTGGCGACATCGCTAACGGTGAATACTTTGGTGAAGAGTTCGAGGCGGATCCTGGTCCTGGGTTACCTGGATTTCCGGCCGATAACATGGCGATTCGGTTGACTCGTTTGAACGAAGACGGCACTGAAACGCCGTTCGATGAAGCATCTGGCGTCACAGTCGAAGAGCCTATTCTGGACGATTTGACGGCTTTTACGCTCACTGGTTGGATCAACCCGACAGAGCAAGAAGTATCGCAACGCGCGGGTCTGTTTGGTCAGGACAACACGATCGAATTCGGATTCATCGGTGCCAGCGATGTTCACTTTTGGGCGGAACTACCCGATGGTGGCGACATTCACATTAATGCTCAGTACGAGTACGACAACGACGAATGGACTCACATCGCTTTGGTTGGTGATGGAATCGAGGGCGAAACGTTCCTGTACCTCAACGGCGAAGAAGTAGAACTTACCGCTGACAACACGCTGACGCTCGACGAGCTTGGCAAAGACAGCTATGGAAATTCTGGATTGCCGTTCAATATTGGCGGAGGCGCTATCTTTGGTGCTGATCGTCAGTTTGCCGGTGCGATTGACGAAGTTGCTGTGTTTGACAAGGCACTCACCGCAGAGCAAATCCTTGCACACTTCAACGCAGCAAATGAACCTGTCGTTGGCGGAGTCGCTGGCGACTTCAACGGTAATGGGCAACGAGATCCTGGTGACCTCGACCTGCTCGCCGCAGCCATGGGCGGAACTGACGCAGCCTTCGACTTGACCGGTGACGGCCAGGTTAACATTGCCGACCGCGAACATTGGGTCGTAAACCTCACCAACACCTACATGGGAGACTCGAATTTCGATGGCCAATTCAACAGTAGCGACTTTGTAAAAGTATTTGGCACAGCAAAGTACGAAACTGGCCAGCCCGCCACATGGGAAGAAGGCGACTGGAATGGTGACGGATTATTTTCCAGTAGCGACTTCGTGACGGCGTTTGGTGGCGGCGGCTACGAAGGTGGCGCACGTGCCGGAGGACTTATGGTCGTCCCAGAACCGTCGGCAACAGTTCTTGCGTTGCTAGGAATGATTTGTCTGATTCGGTCGCGAAAAAGATAAGCACTGATCAAACGATCACATAAGCGATGAACGGCTT
>JAGQPC010001203.1 GCA_020426925.1 Planctomycetales bacterium
CGATTGAACCAGATGTTTGACGAGTGTCGGCAAGACTACACGCTGATTCTCGTCGCTGGCCCATCGACCAATCATCCGTCCGACTTGCAAATGTTGTCGGCACGAGCAGAAGGGATTCTGTTCACGGCACCCAAAAATGCCAAGAAGCGAGGCCGAGGCGAGAGCATTGTCGAAGAGCTCGTCGATCTAGGCGCACCAGTGATTGGAATCGTCGGTTAAGCTTCCATCTAGCATGAACTCCAAGTAGCCAGTCAGCTTGCACGGACAGAGAATTGAAAACAATATTAGTCACGGGCGGTGCAGGGTTTATCGGCGGTACGTTTGTTCGACGATTTGCCGGACGCCCTTTTCGAATCGTAAATCTTGACGCGCTCACCTACGCTGGCAATTTGGCTTCGTTGAGGTGTCTCGATGAATCGCCAGATCACGACTTCATTCACGGTGACATCCGCGACATGTCGCTGGTGAGCAAGCTGCTCGCCGATTACCAGCCCGATGCGATCGCGCACTTTGCAGCGGAATCGCACGTCGACCGCTCGATCGGAGCTCCCGCACAGTTTATTGAAACGAATGTGCTCGGCACACAAAACATGTTGGAAGCGGCGCGAGCTTATTGGAACGGCTTGCCCGATGAACGCAAATCTGCGTTCCGATTTTTGCATGTGTCGACCGACGAAGTTTACGGCACGCTGGGAGAAACCGGCAAATTTACAGAAACGACCCCATACGCACCGAATTCGCCATATTCTGCATCGAAGGCTGCGTCTGACCATCTGGCGAGAGCATACTTTCACACGTACGGAATGCCGACGGTTATTTCGAACTGTTCAAACAATTACGGACCTTTTCAATTTCCAGAAAAGCTGATCCCGTTGATGATCATGAATGCGGTCGAAGGGAAACCGCTGCCAATCTACGGTGACGGTTCAAATGTTCGCGACTGGTTACATGTCGAAGATCATTGCGACGCGCTCAAACAAGTTTTAGAGCAAGGTCGTCCGGGCGAAGTGTACAACATCGGTGGGGATGCAGAACGTACGAATTTGCAAGTCGTCCATGCAATCTGCGATGTCGTTGATGAATTGTGCGCAAAGGGCGAATCATCCAGATCACTCATCACTTACGTTCAAGATCGTCCGGGGCACGATCAACGTTATGCGATTGACGCTTCCAAAATCCAAAACGAGCTTGGCTGGCAACCAACGCACGACTTCGAATCTGGAATCCGTGAAACGGTTCAGTGGTATTTGGACAATCAAGAATGGAGCAACGACGTCACGACCGGAAACTACCAACGCCAACGCCTCGGGTTATTGAACGAAGAGGAATCGTCCTCCGCGGTCGAATTGACCGATGTTCGCACCGTCGCAGCGGACTCGTACACGGAAGGCGAAATCGATGGCGTTTCGTTTCGCCCTATGAAAAAGTTCTCGGACGACCGAGGTTGGTTGATCGAACTCTTTCGCAATGACGAGCTTGAATCGCATGATGTCGTCATGACCTACGTCAGCGAAACGAAGCCGGGAGTCGCTCGAGGTCCCCACGAGCACGTCGATCAGGCCGACTACTTCGCGTTCGTTGGACCTGGCAATTTCAAGCTCTATCTGTGGGACTCGCGGCCATGGTCCCCGACTTATGGGAAGTGTTCGAAAACGATTTGCGGGACCGACAATCCAGTGGCCGTGATTGTTCCGGTGGGAGTCGTCCACGCTTATGAAAACGTGTCGGACGAAAACGGTTGGGTGTTCAATGCTCCTGATCGGCTGTACGCCGGACGCGGTAAGAAAGATCCGGTTGACGAAATTCGGCACGAAGACAAACCGAATTCTCCCTATCAACTAGACAAATGAATTTCTCATTTGAGCACACCGAGCGATGACACAACATAGAACGAGCAAAGGCATCATTCTCGCAGGCGGATCTGGCACGCGATTGCATCCTTTGACGCTGGCAGTCAGTAAGCAGCTGTTGCCGATTTACGACAAGCCGCTGATTTACTATCCGCTGTCAACACTGCTGCTCGCCGGTATCAAAGACATTCTGCTGATTTCCACTCCGCACGATATCGACAACTTCAAAAAGTTGCTGGGTGACGGGAGTCGAATCGGCATTTCAATCCAATATGCAGTCCAGCCAAAACCGGAAGGCCTAGCGCAAGCATTTATCATCGGCCGCGAATTTGTCGGCGATCAAAACGTCGCGTTAGTTCTTGGCGACAATATCTTCTACGGCCAAGGACTTCGCGCGATCCTTCGTGATGTTTCGTCGATCGAAAAAGGAGCCACGGTCTTTGCGTATCAAGTGAAAGATCCGGAACGATACGGTGTCGTTGAATTTGGCGAAGACCTCAAAGCGATCTCGTTGGAAGAAAAGCCTGCGAAACCGAAGTCGCACTATGCGGTCCCGGGCCTCTATTTCTACGACAACCGAGTACTCGACATTGCTGCGAATCTGAAGCCGTCGGCGCGAGGCGAACTTGAGATTACTGACGTCAATCGAATCTATCTCGATATGAACCAGCTCAACGTGCAGCAGTTCAGCCGAGGCTTCGCGTGGCTCGATACCGGCACGCCCGAATCACTGATTCAAGCCGCGAATTTCGTCGAGACGATCGAACAACGTCAGGGACTCAAAATCGCCTGTATCGAAGAAATCGCTTACCGTCAAGGATTCATTTCCCGCGGACGTCTCGTAGAAATCGGTCAAGAATCGAACAGTCTCTACAATCAGTACGTTCGGCGAGTCGCAGAAGAAGCACTGGGCGGCTAACGAGAACTCTTTTCACAACCAGTCTGCCGGTTGACGCTCCATCTAATCGCCTGAACAATACCGGCTGTCACCGGGAGTGAAGTTCCACAGCGAGGATGCCACAGTGCCGTTGGATACGGATAAACGTTTCGCCGGTCGCGTGCTCCGCGCTTTGAAGCGGGACTATCCCGATGTCGAGTGTGCGCTGTTGCATGAAACGCCCGAACAGCTTCTCTTCGCGACGATTCTGTCTGCTCAATGTACTGACGAACGAGTGAACATTGTCACTCGCGACCTTTTCGCTCAATGTCCGACGCCATTCGAACTCGCGGCAATGCCATTGAAAAAGATCGAAAAGATCATTCAAAGCACAGGCTTCTTTCGCAATAAAGCAAAGAATCTAAAAGCGTGTGCTCAGGCGTTGGTCGACGAACACGATGGCCAGGTTCCAAAAGATCTTGATCAATTGGTGGCGCTCGCAGGCGTCGGCAGGAAAACTGCAAACGTT
>JAGQPC010001204.1 GCA_020426925.1 Planctomycetales bacterium
AACGATCTTTCTGGTTGGGACTTCTCAGATCAGAATCTGTCGGGCGCAAGGTTTAATAGTGCAAATCTAGAAGGCGCGTCTCTTGCCAATGCGAACGTTCTTGCAGCGAGTTTTGAACGCGTCAAGAACTTCACGGCCGAACAACTGTATTCAACTCGCAGCTATCGAGAAGGCCAACTCCAAGACGTCGTGTTATGTACGCTGGATCTATCGAGCTGGGATTTTTCCTCTCTCTCGCTCGAGGGTGCTGATTTTTCCCGTGCGAACTTAACGAATACAGACTTTTCTGACGCGAACATCAAGGGAACCAGCTTTAGTAATACGACCTATGGACGAGGCTTTACCTTTGCGCAACTGGCCTCCACAGGCAGCTATAAATCGAAAGATCTCTACGGTGTCTCGCTTGAGGGCAACGATCTGACGGGTTGGGATTTTTCCGAGCAAGATCTTACGTTCGCCGACCTGGGAACCACAGTGCTCAAGCGCGCCCATTTCGCAGAATCCAGAATCGATCGAGCGCGACTCTACGACCTGACTCGAAGTGGGTTCACGGCCGAACAGCTTTACGAAACGGTCAACTACAAGGAAGGTGACTTAGCTGGCATCATCCTCGATAAGAACGATCTTTCTGGTTGGGACCTGTCGAATCAGCGGTTAGTCGGCACGAGCATCCAGCGAGTAACGCTTGATCAAACCGATTTGCGTGGAGCGAATCTCAGCGGCGCGATCATCCACCTCAGCGACACAACGCGATTTGACGAAACTACGCAGTACAATCAGTGGACCGACTTTGGCAAGTTCAGTTCGCCGCCATCGAGCATGACGTTTGTGGAATCGGCCGTGGGTGATTTCGACGCAAACGGCAAACTCGACATCAACGATGTCAACATGATTCACGACCATATCATCCGGTATCGCTACGGATGGCTCCGAGACATGTTTGACGTCTCCCCGATGTCTCGGCCAGAACTCGATAAACTTGGCGTCTCCGGAGTTGACCGTTCAGATGTCCACCACTGGGTACGCGAACTGAAAGGGACTTGGATCGGGGACGCGAACCTAGACGGCGAGTTCGACGCATCTGATTTGGTGTTAGTCTTTGCCGCAAATGAATACGAAGACGATATCATCGGCAATAGCACCTGGCAGACCGGCGATTGGAACATTGACGGGGAGTTTGATTCAGGCGACCTGGTGATCGCGTTTGCCGATGGCGGCTACGGAAAACGTTCGCGTGTCGGCATCGTTCCGGAACCCAAGACGAGCCTCGCGTTTCTCGCACTGCTGACGCTCATGCTTCGGGGAGCGGTTGTCGCGAGAATCTGCCGTTGAAAAACTGCCGATTTGCACCCGGCAGGATGCCACCAAGGGCATTCTCGCCGATTGAATCAATCACAGTGTCGCAATGTCGATCGGGAGGCCGTACTTCGTCTGATTCGCAGCTGGTACGCACCTCGGATTTCACACTGCACCTCTCCCTAGCCTGGGAGAGGTGAGAAGCTAGCTGCGAGCGGACACTGGCGAGGTTGGCAGCGCCTGAACCTGAAGACGCTGCAAACCGAATGCTTCTTCTCCTTACTCAACGGCCGATGCGAATTCCTCGGCAGGAGTCGTTTCTTCTGTTTCGCTGCGAGTGCGACGAGCTCGCGCGTTCGCAACTACCTCCGTGATGTGCTCCGATACCGCGTTGACTAATATGCTGAACGATTCGGAGTCGCGGCGTTCGGCAAAGTTCAATGAAACGACCGCTATGGTTAAATCGTCACGCAGCAAACCGCGTACGCTACGGAGCGACGGCAGTTGGCGGCTTCCTTCACCTTCGGCCCGTTGGTCCACGAGGTCGACAAAGCCTTGCTGCGCCTGCCGCAATGTTTCGGCTTCGGCTGTCAGGCCAACCGTTGCCAAGTCGCTTTGCGCCGAGCTGTCTTGCAGGTCCTCCAGCAGAGCAGTGAGCTCGACCGTTTGGTCGCGGTTGCTCAGGTTTTGCAGCGAGTAGTCCCGTCGGCGAAGTAGCTTCAGCAAGTTGAACGCGGCAGTTATCTGAGACGGGTTATGGCTAAGCCCACGAAACTCAAGGCCCGTGCGCAACGCCAAATAGGCCTTGTCTCGATACTCGTCCGCTTCTCGAATACTCTCGGTCAGTTCATTCGCTGTCTGACGATTACGTAGTGCATTCATTTCTTGGACGTGTGAGTTTACTTCTTCAGCGATTGAGAACAATAGTCCGTTATTGGACAAACTGACTGTTCGAGAACGCCCTGGCAAGAATTCATTTCGATTTTGGCAAGAGGGTCCCGGCTTCGACCGCAACATCTTTTCTCCCGATGCTATTCAGGCATCCATTGACTACATTCACGACAATCCGTCGAAACGAGGCCTCTGCAAACGAGCCGTAGATTGGAAATGGTCGAGCGCCAGATATTATCTTTTCGAACCGCCAAGGCAACAGTTCGAAGAGCTGCCGTACATCCACGGAATCCCCGACGGTGCATTCGACAGCGGACAGTCACGATGACTGGTACGCGAATAACGAGCACTGGCATAGCCAGTGGCACACACGTGGACGTGCGACGCAGCCGTTGACTTGCATACAAGTCGAACCAACAAATAGACGCGCCACGGTGGGAATGTTTCAGCTGCTTGGTCTTACGCGATGCGCTCGTGAACGATCCGTCTGTGCGGAATCAATTCGCAATGACGCGCACGCCTTTTCGAACCTTGTTCGTCGGGTGCAGAATCAGCACGTCGCCTGCGACTAAGCCGGATGTGATTTCTGTTTGCAAGCCGTTGGTTTCACCGACACTGACCGGGCAGAGCTCTGCGACGCCACCCGCGACACGGAACACGTGCCACGAGTCCTGCTCTCGGAATAGAGTACCTGCTGGGACAAGCAAGCTGTCGTCTGGCGTGGAGGCTACCACAATGCGAGCTTCGATGCGAAAGCCATCGCCCAGCGTTTTACGACGCGTCCACGGATCGACGAAGTCGGCGATGACGTTGACTCGTTTTTCTTCAACACCCAGGGCGGAGATCTTCAAGAACGCGGATGGTTCGACGACGCGGACGATGCCTTCCAAAGAATCGCTGCCTCCCCAGTGTTCGATGTAGACGCGGTCGCCAGGCTTCACTCGTACAGCATCGGTCGATAGGACATCGATCCGAATCTCAAGGTCGCTGGCGTCTCCTAGTTCAAGCAGTGGCGATGCGGCGGCGACCGTACCGGCATCCTCCTGGAAAACTCGCAGTACGTGGCCGCTGATTGGTGAGATCAACCGAAACGGATCACTCGAATCGCTGGAACCGTTTCGAGATGTTGTAGAGTATCGCGATGCAGCTGCGCGAGCGTGTTCGAGTTCAAACTTGGCGACTTGCACGCTGTGCTCGGCCGTTCGCACATCGGCTTGAGCGATTCGTTGGTTGTGTTCGGCGGTATCGAATTGAGCTTGTGGAGCGGCCTGTTTTTCGGAAAGCTGTTTCGCTCGATCGTATTCGTGGTCTGCAAGCTTCAGCTGTTCGTTCGCCCGCGCGAGAGTTGCTTCTGCCTGCTCGAAGCCTGCTTCGGATGCTTTTAACCTTGCCTCGGATTCGGCTTGAGTTCGGGCATC
>JAGQPC010001205.1 GCA_020426925.1 Planctomycetales bacterium
TGATGGCCCTCTGTCGGCAGACACCCAACGTGACATTGGTTTGCCCCCGTATGCGAAAACGATTGCAGAGGTACTTCATGCCGCCGATTACGCGACAGCTTGTTTTGGAAAATGGCATTTGGGATTTCGCTCACCGTTTCTGCCAACCGTTCAGGGGTTCGACACATTTCGCGGTCTCTCTGCAGGAGATGGTGACCATCATTCGCACATCGATCGCTACGGAAACGAAGATTGGTGGCGAGACAACAAGATCGACATGGAGGTTGGTTACACAACGGACCTGCTAACCAAACACAGCGTCTCCTATATCGAACAGCATCGAGATCGTCCTTTCTTTTTGTACGTTCCACATCTTGCTATTCATTTTCCCTGGCAGGGTCCGACCGATCCAGCTCATCGAGTGAAAGGAATCGACTACAAACTGGATAAGTGGGGCGTGATTCCCGATCACAACAATGTCCACCCGCACGTGAAAGCCATGGTTGAAGCAGTCGACACAAGCACAGGCAAGATTCTCGAGACCCTCCGTCGATTGAACCTTCGCGAGCGAACCGTCGTGATATTTACAAGCGACAACGGCGGCTATCTCAATTATGGTTCTACCTTCCACAACATCAGCAGCAACGGTGCGTTGCGCGGTCAAAAAGGAACGTTGTACGAAGGCGGCCATCGAGTACCTATGATCGTCTCATGGGCCGGGTCGATTAGCTCTTCCACGACAGACGAATTGGTGCATTCAAACGACTTGCTCCCGACCATCGCAGCAATTGCCGGAGTGGATTTCAGCGAAGTCAAATCGGACGGAGTAGATCTCTCGCAGTATCTGATCGCTGGCAAACCCGTGACTAAGCGAACGTTGTTTTGGCGAGCCGGTGGCGATTGGGCGGTTCGTCAGGGGCGTTGGAAACTTGTTTCTGAAGAGGGAAATGTCGAGTTGTTTGACCTTGGGCGCGATTTGGGCGAACAAGACAGCCTTGCCGCTCGACATCCACAAACAGTTGCCCGGCTGCAGCGAGACTGGCACGCGTGGAACGACGATATGCCGAAGTAAGAACAACTCTATCGTTGTGCGCCTACGCATCATAGCGATAGCCGACACCATGAACTGTTTTGATAATCACCGGGTTCTTCGGATCGATTTCGATGCGTTTGCGCAATTGAGAAATGTGCTGGTCCAGAGTTCTGCTGTTTGGAAAATGTTTCAGCCCCCAGCATGTGCGAAATATCGTAGGCCGGTCGAGCACCCGATTTGCGTTTTCAAAAAACATCCGCAAGATCTGGACGTCGCGAAGGCTCAGATCAATTTGGCTGCCGGGCCGCTCTGCTCGAAGTTCCGCCGGGCTGATTGTTAAATCGGCCATGTGAAATCGTTCGTTCGCGGCCGATGGTCCATCGTTCGTTTTGGCAAGACAGCGGCGCGTCACAGCTCGGATTCTCGCGACAACCTCCTTCACGCCAAACGGTTTGACGATAAAGTCATCGGCTCCCAATTCCAGGCCGACGACCTTGTCGATTTCTTCCGACTTCGCACTGATGAAGACGATCGGAACGTTCGCATGCTTGCGAATCTGTTTGCAGACTTCGTAACCGCTCAACTCCGGCATCATGACATCTAGGCACACAAAGTCCGGCTTCTCGCGTTGGAACAGATCGATAGCGGATCGCCCGTTTTCCGCCGCAATCGTTTCGTAACCTTCAGCAGTCAGGATCTCGACCAACCCGTCCCGAGTTAACTGGTCATCTTCTGCCACAAGAACTTTCACTGTGAAGACTCCGTTTGGGAAACATCGGAACTGTGACTGCGAATTGTCAGTCTAAAATGTGCTCCATGCGCCGAATCGACGATTTCAAGAGCACCGCCATGCAACCTCGCCAGTTCTCGCGAAATCGCCAGGCCAATACCCGTCCCGGTCGCGCTCTCGATACGATCGGAGACTCGTTTGAAGGGTTCGAAAATCGCGTCTCGGTACTTTGGCTCAATGCCGGGGCCATAATCGACAACGTCAATTTGCACAATGCGATTGCCGTCGGACTGTCGCGATTTGATTACAATTGACTTGCCGTCGGCCGCATATTTTTCGACGTTGCCGATCAGGTTCCCAAGAATCTGTCCGATCGCATCGTTGTCACCACAAAATGGGGCGGACGCGTCCAGGTCCAAAGCAACATCGATATCGAGCCGCGTTAAGGACGGGCGGAATTGCTCAACTACCGATTGAATCACGTCGTCGATTACGACGTCGCGGCATCGGATCGACAAAGCAGACCGTTGTTTTCGAGCGAACGTCAGAACGTTCGTGATCAGGCGGCTCAGTCGAGTGCTTTCGTCAGCAATGACGTTTAAGTGCCGCCGCGCTGTGTTGTCGTCTTCGTCATCGTTAAGCCGATCAAGATCGGTCGCCAGCAGTTCGGCGTACATTCGAATATTTGTAAGTGGAGTTCGCAGTTCGTGCGAAACCTGATTGACGAAGTTAACTCGCTGCGTGGCTTCTCGCAGTCGACGTGTCAGCTCTCGTGTTAAAATGAGCGCCAGTCCAAGGAGGCTGACACACAAAATTGCACTGGCGATGATCAAGTTCGTCGTCGCGGCGCGCCCGCCCGCATCGAGAATCTCCTTTGGGCCAAAGTGCTGAAGTCGCCACGAGCTTAGCGGCGAGGAAAGATCGACGCTCGCCAGAGGAGCCGTGTCGCTGGCAATCTCATACCGGCCCCACTGATAGATCACTCGCTCTTCCGAATCGACTAAGCGAACTAGAGATGATTCTTGTGCCAACCGTGCGGAACCGGAAACAAATTGTGGCCGTGTTTCAGGCAAGCGTTCGATCAGATCGGCGGTCCAACGGGCTCGTGGCATGCACACCGCGACGACTTGCCCATCGTCACGACGAGACCAATGGACAAGCTGCACTCCCTTACCCCAAAACCAAGTGAACCAGCCTGATGTCGGCGTGATGTTCGTAGTTTGGGGAGGCGTCTTGAGATCGGATTGCTTGCCACGCAACTGGGCCGGTGGCTGTGACTGCTGAAGTGATTGTTGCAGAGCCTGCTTGCTTGAAGATTGAAATCCGGCCGTGTTGCCTGCCGTATTGAGGTCCGCTCCACCTGCGGCCACCAGGATGTCTTTATCCAAAAGGACTCGCTCCATCCGCATCAAGAACTTTTGTTCTCGCTCGCTTAACGGCTCGCCCAGATTTGGAAACAGAATGGCGCCGTCGTTGTCGAGCAGTACAAGTTGCTGGATGAGGGGCTGTTCTCGCTGAGCCTTCCTGAAATCAGCATCCGTGCGAAGCCCCGCAACGACCACATCAAGTTTTCGCTGCTGCTGCGAAAAGTAGACACTGATGGTACGGTCCACTTCCGTCAGATTTTTCGCCAGCAAGTCTTTCAGTCTCTGCCGGACAACATCTTGTTCGCCATCGATCATGCGCTTTCCAAGTGCAAGAAACGCGACTACCGGTACAACTACCAGCAGCGTGATCGTGATTGCGAATTGCTTGGACAAAACTGACTGCTTCTGTACGTCAACTTGGGGATTCCTTTACTATCATAGATCCTTCGTTGCTGATTTGGCGACACGTCGAAACCACGAAAACGGCTGAACTGCCCACAGCAGCAGGGCGCCCAATTCCGTTTCCGCGGTTCTCGTTGACCGACTGGAGTGGTTTTATCTACGTCGGATAATGCGTTGCTGCTGTACGTCCTCGTTCTGCTTTTGCCGCATAATCTTTTTCACCTTCGTCCAGTCGACGTCGATTTGCTCTGCCTGTATGTAGTTGTCTTGGCAACGCAACTCGAGCAGATCCGACCCGAGGAATCTGTTGTTTTCACCAATGTAAGCCGAATTGGAAAACAGGACTTGCTTTGCCTCCTGGACGCGTCCTTTGTCTCGCAGCCACGTTGCGCGGCGGTTGTTCTCGTTCGCAACCTGCAAAACACAAATCGTCATGACTTTCTTGTTCAGACTCGCGTCGACCAGCTCCTCATCATTGGAAAACGAGACGTCGACCGAACCAGACAGTTCGTCATTCTCGTTCGTGTGCATGTTCGCGTATGAAACCGACACACTGGCGACGTGCATTTTGGAGCCGTCTGGTTTCGGCGGCATTTCAACTTCCAGCAGAGCGTACTTTTCTTGGCCCGCGTAAATCTGATTGATGTTAACCGTAGCCTGTTGGCCAACGATTTCGGCTTCACGGCCTAATGCTCGAACTGGCCGAACGTTGTCCGCTAGTGTGATGTTCAGACTGACCTCTTGAGCGACGACCGATAAAACGTCGTTGAACTCTTCGTTGAAGATCGCGATCAGTTCATCCGCTTGTTCGATGAACATATGATTGCCGTTGCTGGCTTCGGCCAGTTGAGACATTAGATCTTCGTTGTAACCCAGTCCCAGCCCCATCGTGGACACAGAGATGCTTTCCTTGAGCAACGATTCGCCGAGATCTCCAAGTTCGCTGGGCGAGTTTGGTCCGACGTTCGCTTTGCCATCGGAAAGTAAGATGACTCGATTGACGTACTTCTGGTCCAAAAACTTGCGAACTTCAGCGGCTCCGTTACTGACGCCAGCAAACAGCGCTGTCGAACCGCCTGCATTGATCTGCGAAATTGCATCACGAATCGCCGGTTTGTCGGTCAGTTTTGTCGCCGGAACGATCACTTCGACATGAGCCGCATATGCGACGATCGATACAATGTCGTTCTCATTTAAGCGGTCGATTGCTGCGACAGCCGCTTTCTTCGCTTGCTCGATCTTTTTCCCGTTCATTGAGCCCGACTTGTCGAGCACGATGGCAACGTTGACGGGTGCTCGATCTTCCTTCGACGGAAGTTCAAAACCGGTCAGGCCGACTTTCAAATAGGCCAGCTGTTTCGTATCGGCAGACAGAGTGCCTTTGGCCAAGGAGACATCGAGGTTTATTCGTTCAGCTGCGTCGGCAACGATCGGCATCGCCAGCAGCAACAGAGCAACACAAATGTGGATACGCAAAAGCATTTCAGTTCTCCTTAGGCATGTACAGAATAACACTGAACCTAATGAAGTGTACGCATGTTCGACCCTGGGTTGGTCATTGTGCTGTAAGCTGTTTGTAAGAAAGTTGTAAGGCGATGGAAGTTGTGACAAAATCTTGGGAATTGAATAGTCCGTCAAAGTTGGCGTCACCGACGGCGATCGCAAGATTTGCGTGAGCACCGCAACGTCGTTGTAATCGACCAGCTGAGCTCGGTTCACGTCGAATTCTGATTGGTTTGGAGTTTGATGAATCGCTCTGCAAGGTCGACGTCGCTGCCACTCAACGCTCCATCTTCATCAACACGAAATGGAGTAATCCAACACGGTGTTGCTCGGGCTCCTTAGGATCGACGGCAGCCGAGAACCACATGGACCCGCCAGATGCCTCCAGAATCCCGCGCCAGTCGATTCCCCTGGAGAATTGACGTGAATTACTCGCCTCCACTTCTCACCGTCAAATCGTGACGTCGCGGCAATGTGTTGATGGCTTCCCGCGACCCAAACATCGCCAGCACGTTCTGGCGGGCATGGAGCCAGGAGTCGAAGTATCGGAAGTCTGTACTTATTTGGCCTATCGCCGTACGCATCAGGGAGAAGAGAGTGGCGTTGTTTGTGCACCTATGTCAGTGCTTGTCTAGCGACGAGTTCTCCAGCGTCGATCGCCTGCTTAAGCTCAATTGCTCCGCGCCGTCGCGACTTGGCAGATGGGAATTCAAGGGGCCTTCCGATCACGAATGACACGTCGCTAAATAAGTGCGGGATCTCGAGCCGATCCCAGCGCCGAGTCAATACGAGCTTGTGATTGACCGCGACAGAAACGGGTACAATGGGGCAATGAAGACGTGATGCCAAATGAGTGACAACGCTCTT
>JAGQPC010001206.1 GCA_020426925.1 Planctomycetales bacterium
CATATGGAGCTCAAGGCGCTCCACCACAAACAAGCCACGGACGGAGACGCATCATTCATAACGGAGTGCTTCATTCCAGAAAACCGACTGTGATGAGACGATGACCTCAAACGAACCATTGAACATTCCGGAGAACTTCCCGGACGATCTCGCAGACGGGCTTCCTGAAGAGCTGCTCATGCTGATGGAGAAGCGAAACGCTGAACGGCGCGACGCTGAAGACCGTCGTCAAGAAGCTGACGAGTCCGATTGCCGGTTAGAACTCGATATCGATAGACGTCAAGGATTGGAGCGTCGTAATTCCGAACGTCGTAAGTAATCGATGGGCAACGATGGACCATCGCCATCGACAGTCCCATGATGCAGCAGCATCTTGTCCTTCGTAAAACTGAAGGCATGCAGTGGAACCGTTGTTTCGCCATGAAACGTTCCCTCGCGATTCACTTGCAGCCGAACGTGTAAAACTGCCTCGCCTAAAATTCGTCGGTCGTACGCTGAATGCAGCTTCTTGAACGGCAAATCGATCTGCAAGAATCCACCGCGCTGGTGATCTGGATTCACAGTCTGAGCCCAGTATTCGGTTGTTCGGCGTGACAATGACGACGTGCGATTTCGGCGTGACCATGTCGAAAGAGTCGCGTTGATGGTGCCCGAGACATTCGTTCGGTAGCCAGTTTTTGTAAACGGCAATATCCACACACGGATGCCGTCCATTTCAGCGTCGGCGTCCCAGTTCGCTGCGACTCCTTTCAATTCGATGCCCATGATCGGATCGCGATGTTGCTCGATTAGATTCGGATATTCTCCGATGTTCGGAGCAGTCCCGTGTCGAGAAAAGCTAGGCTGTGCTGCTGCTAATTGAGCCAAGTGATTCGCTTCCGCTTCTTCGTACGATTGTTCGACTTTCAGAGGCTTCACGCTGGCGATCGACGAACGAGAAAACGCACTAGCAACCGTTACTCGTTCTGATGAAATTCTAAGCCACAGTGTATTCGCATCGGATTGATCATCGACTTCGCCGTCCACCTGTCGTCCGTCCAAAAGCGTGACCGACACGTAATCGCCAGCAGCGGCGGTTGAAACGAATAGCAGAGCGAACAGTGTGGCGAATCTCATGACGGCAACTTGATGCAAGCATCATGCCAGGCAACACAGCCACCAGACCTCGCGACATTCAGTGATCTTGCGTGAGTTTTGTCTTTGAGATGAGGGCAAATTGCAACAACGAAGGTGCTTTGCGGCCATCTTTGGGTATCTGTAAAAACAGAGAAGTTAGAGTGTCTTTCCGTCTTGATCCGTAAGTTCTGGAATTTCCGTTCGTGCTCGTCGATTCTCATCTACGGATATTCCACGTTGTATGGAACTAGCGAGTCACGACAATGAAGCTAACTTTACCCACACTAATTTCCTTTATTGCGGCTATGCTTAGCATGGCTAGCACAGGGATGGGCCAGATGGCTCCGCCCTATCCAACGCAACCTCCTGCGTACGGTTATCCTTCGGGCTATCCCGTGATGCAGACTGCTGGCATAGATCCAACCGGTACTAGCATTATGGCCCAGCCAGTACCACAACCGGTTGCACCGCCGAGCAGCGATTACACTACTGTGCCGACTGCCACCATGATGGCACCGAACAGCTACGTTGGCGGCTACACTGCCGGCTGCGATACCGGTTGCTATGTTGGCTGCGACGATCCTGGCTGTGCCGGTGACTGCGGATCTGGCAAGGGCGGCCTCTTCTCCGGTGGCGGTCTGTTTGGTGGACGCAACGGTGGCGGCGGTGGCCTCGGTTCTGGCGGATTCGGCAAGCGAGTCTGGGGCGGCAGCGAGTATCTTCTCATGTGGCACAAGCAGCGAACACTTCCGGCGCTTGTCACAACCAGCCCACAGCTAACTCCCGACAACGTCGCAGGCGTTTTGGGAGAAGCAACAACGAACGTTCTGTTCGGCAACCAAGAAATCAGCGACGATTCCGTGAACGGCATTCGATCGACGTTCGGCTTATGGCTGGACGACGCACGATCGATGGGCGTTGGATTTCGATACTTCGATATGGATTCGCAAGACATTGGCTATAACGCACAGTCCAATGGTGACCCAATCCTAGCTCGACCGTTCTTCAACTCGGATCCAGGTGTCAACGCAGAAGACTCACTACTTGTTGCATATCCAGGGATTTCGACGGGCGGAGTCAACGTTACTAGCCAAACAGATGTCGGCGGATTCGACGCGTTCGCTCGCTACAATCTATTCTGTGGCTACGGAAACCGCATCGACTTCATCGGTGGCTACCAACACACGGAAGTCGACGACGTTATCACTGTTCGTCACAACATCACTTCGGTCGACGGTTTCACTCATGGACCGGTCGGAACAACGATCAATTCGCAAGACCGCTACGTTGCTCGCAACGAGTTCGACGGTGGATCAATCGGATTCCTTTCCGAAGCGAATGATGGACGACTCACGTGGTCGCTACTTTCGAAGATCGCGTTTGGCAACATGCGACAGGCCTACACGATCGACGGATTTACGCGAACCGTTGTCCCTGCTGCTGGTGCGGCCGCGAACCTCCATGGCTTGCTGAACTTGCCGAGCTACAACGGCACCTACGAGCGTGATGAGTTCTCGATAGTGCCAGAAGTAACCGTCAAAGTTGCATTCGCAGTGACTCAATCGATTCAAGTTTCAGTTGGATACAATCTGATGTACTGGTCAGATATTGTGCTGGCGAATCAAGCAATTGACACAACGGTCAATCCGACGCAAGTCACGGGCGGATTGGTCGGCCAAGCAGCTCCGACGTTTACAACATTTCCAGATTCGCACAGCTTCTGGACACAAGGTCTCAGCTTTGGCGGATCGATCACGTTCTAGCACGAGTTGTGATGCTGTAGATTTTAGAACATCATTGTCGTGATGCGATCGGGGCTTTGGTTTCGGCCAAAGCTCCGATTTTGCATTGATAATGAGACGATCTGCTTACCACTGCAAGATCGCAGTGCCCCAAGCCAACCCGGCTCCAAATCCGCACATCAGAACACGATTGCCAGGTTGAATTCTTCCGTCGCGGACAGCTTCGCTCAGGCAAATCGGTATGCTCGCCGCAGACGTATTTCCAAACCGATCAAGATTCACAACCATGCGTTCTCGTTGAATGCCAATCGTTTCAGCAGCGGCATCAATGATTCGAATGTTCGCTTGATGAAAGACCACGACGTCAATGTCGTCGATGTCCAACTTCGCATGGATCAACACGTCGCGAATGGAATCAGACAGCACGCGGACCGCCCACTTAAACACACTGCGTCCGTCCATGTGAATATATTGTTCGCCCTTGGCAATCGCTTCAACATCTAACGGATATCGCGAACCACCTGCTTTGATTCCAAGCAGCGGGCCGCCTTCACCTTCCGCTCCCAACGTATAAGACAGCAAGCCACTGTTCTTGTTTGCGCCAAGTAGTACCGCACCTGCTCCATCACCAAACAGCGGAAACGTTTTGGG
>JAGQPC010001207.1 GCA_020426925.1 Planctomycetales bacterium
GAGTCAAAGAAATGAAATCGTTCGTCTATTCCATCGCGTTTATTGGCTTGTCGCTCTTGGCAACGGGCTGCCAATCTGGACCTGGTGGTTTGCTGGGTGGGGCTGGATGCTCAAGCGGGTCGTGTGGATGCGCGGACGGGTCGTGCGCTGCCGGTCAACCAACTGGACCATTGGCTGGTCTGTTGAGTAGGAAAAAGCACGTCGGCCCACAGTCACATGAAGGTTCTGGGCCTGGTCCTGCATACGGTGGCCAGTCGGTTGGGCAGGTCACTTATCCATATTACACGACACGGGGACCTCGTGACTTCTTGGACGGAAATCCACCGTCGATCGGACGATAACGCCTGAAGTTACTTGTCACGAACTCCATCTGTCTTTACGCACGTAAGTCGCCTATCCAGCTTCGGTGATAGGCACATCGCAGCACGCCAATTGATTTCTCTCGCTTGCTAGTCACTGGGCTGTTTACAACAAGCTCGCCGCGTCCGCTAGAATCGAGCCTTCCAACTGATTTCCTTCGGAGGGCTTCTTGTGAGCAAATCGGCGACTTCGACTGACAAAAGTATTCCAGCAGGCGCGTTGCCCGCTCTCGAGTTCCGCGATTTGCCAGACCCGGTTCCCCTTCGAAAGATGGTTGGACCAGGAATCATGCTCGCTGGTATGGCACTTGGAAGCGGCGAGTTCTTGCTGTGGCCGTATATCACGTTCAAGAGCCAATTCATTTTCTTTTGGGCGTGCATTGTCGGCGTCACGATGCAGTATTTCATCAACATGGAGATCACGCGTTGGACGTTGGCAACCGGTGAAACTGTTGTGACCGGTTTCTGTCGGATGGGGAAATTCTGGGCGTTTGTTTTCCTTGTGATGAACATCGTCCCGTGGATTGTTCCTGCGTGGACGACGAGTTCCGCGAAGATCGCAACCTGGTTGCTTTGGCCTCCTGATGCTGACGTCGGCAATGCCGTGCAGTGGATCGCCATGGGCAGCTTGATCGGATGCGGCGTAATTCTTACGGCTGGCCCTGTCGTTTATGAAACGGTCGAGCGACTTCAACTGGTGCTGGTTGCGACAGTCATGGTTCTGGTTTTACTTTTGGCGTTCTGGCTTGTTTCTGATCGGCCCGAAGTACTGGTACTTCAGGCGAAGTCGGTCATTACATTGGGGGCTCCCGATTTTGTGCCGTCGCCTGATGTAGTGCCGACCACGATGTTGCTGGGAGCTTTGGCATTCGCTGGTGCTGGAGGAACTTTGAATCTGGCGCAAAGCGACTACATCAAGGACAAAGGTTACGGGATGGGCGCCTACATTGGCCGGATGACCAGCGTGATCACTGGCAAGGCGGAGCCTGCCGAAGATATCGGATTTCAGTTCCAGCAAACGGAAAAGAACGTTTCTCGTTGGTCAGTGTGGTGGCGAAACGCTGCCACGGAACACTTTTTTAGTTTCTTTGCAACGTGTTTGATATGTTTGGTTCTGCTGACGTCTATCGCATATTGCCTAATGTACGATCGCGATGGCCAGCTAACCGAAGCCGCAAAAAACGCTGGGAGTGGTCTCGGATTTGTCCGAGTAGAGGCTGATGTGCTAGATCAGCAAATTGGGCGTCTGGGGAAGACACTGTTTTTGCTGATGGGAATTGCGATTCTGCTAACTACCGAAATCGGTATTTTGGACGCGACGAGCCGGACTTCAGCAAACATTGTCAGGACCATTTTTTGGGGCCGTCAGCCAAAAACACCCGCGAGCCGAGTCTATTTTTTCTTTTTGTGGCTCACGATTTTGGTTGGCTGCGGGCTGTTGGTAATTCTGGGGGGAGGGCTTGAGCAGCTGAGAATTGCGTCGGCAATGAACGGCTTCGTGATGTTTATCTACAGTATCACGCTCATCTGGCTAAACAGGCGATATTTACACGGCATTACGCGGATGCCAATATGGCGGATGACGATAATGTGGGCTGTTGTAGCTTTTTTTGGCGCATTTTCGGCGTGGGCGGCTTGGGGACTAATAATGTGAACGTCCGTTCCGCCGATTTGCGTTTGTCGAGCCGAATTCGGACCGGTAAAATGCACGCTGCTGTCATTCACCGAAATCGCTTGCGACCGGCAGGCGTTGTTGGTCGAGCGACAATATATCCCCTTGGGAATCTTGAACCGAAACGAGATCGCCGCGGTCTCTCCGTCTTGCTACCCAGGAAACACCCGTGCTTGACGGGCGACTCAAACGAGTTCAAAACGGCATATTAAGTTTGGAACGGCCAAGCAAAAGTTCTGAACAAATACGAACAAACATGAGCTCCGGATGGTAGAAACGTACTCGCCGGGGTCGCAAGGGTACTAGTTGAATGAAGTTCTCCGATTTTGTTTGCACCAATTCGATAACGCCGCAACTTGTGGCTGAAGACAAAGACTCGGTCATCGAAGAAATGGTGAAATCTCTTGTCGATGCGGGACAAGTTTCTGCTGACGAACAAGATGACATTATCAAAGCGATTTTGAAACGTGAGGAACTGGGAAGCACGGGCATCGGCCGAGGCATTGCTGTTCCGCATACAAAACATCCAAGCGTTGATCGATTGGTGGGAACCGTAGCGGTGAGTGTGGACGGCGTCGATTTCGATAGCCTTGATGGTGAAAAGGTGCAGTTGCTGTTCTTGCTTGTATCTCCACCGGATCGGCCATCAGATCATTTGCGAGCGCTCGAGCACATTTCACGACAGCTGCGAGACGAAATGTTCTGTCGTTTCTTGAAGCAATCAAAAACAAGAGAAGACATTTCGCAATTGCTAGAAGAAGCAGACAACAACCAGTTTGTTTCCTAAACAGATGAATCAGAAAACGGACGAAGTACGAATCACGAAGACAGTCACCGTCGTGAATCCGGAAGGTGTTCACATGCGGCCGGCGCACATGTTTGTGCGATTAGCTGGTCAGTTCTCGTCCGACATTGAAGTTACGAAAGACGGACAATCCGTCGATGGCAAGAGCATTATTGGAATTCTGACGTTAGCTGCCTCACAAGGCACGGAGATTACGATCGGAGCCAATGGTGAAGACGCCGAACAGGCAATCGCTGCACTAACCGAAATGGTCAGCAGTGGATTCGCCGACGAACAACAGTAGGTGTTGCCAGATAGATTGCGCGGACAATCGCGTTAAGAATCTGTCCTGCAAGCAGCATCGGAAAAAGCAAATACAAGGGGTGAGCAAAGTGGACTGGCCCGCACGCGGTTGCCAGATGCTTGGTTCGCCTAAACGCGATGCAGACATTTCGAGGAATCGCCGTATCGTCCGGTGTGGCGTTCGGCGAAGCGTTCGTATTTGATAGCGAAGGCTTTCGAATACCGCGGCGCTTCGTGGAACGAGGCACGGTCGTCGAGAATGAACTCCGCCGCTTGCGCGCGGCCGTTCAGTCCGTTTCTGCGGACTTGGAACGTAACCGTGATGAAATCGCTGATCAGCTGGGTTCTGGGTACGCCGCAATATTTTCCGCGCAACTGCAGATGTTGTGCGATCCTACGCTTCAAAACGAAATTGAAGGGTACGTCCGGGAGCGTAACTACTCACCGGAATATGCGGTTGCGAGAACGATGCGACGTTTCGCCAAAGTTTTTCAGAATCTGGAAAGCAGCTATATGGCGGAACGGGCGCACGATATTGTCGACATCGAAAAGCGATTGCTTGGCGCTCTGTTGGGGCGGAAACGCGAGGAATTGACGCGTCTGTCGTCTCCCGTCATCGTTTTAGCGCACAATCTAACTCCCAGCGAAACGGCGAGTCTTGACCGAGCCAATACGCTAGGATTCGTATCGGAGCTTGGTGGGGCAGGCGGCCACACTGCGATCGTAGCCGAAGCTCTTGAGATCCCAGCAGTGGTTGGAACCGGGCCGATTCTGGGCGAGATTTCCGGTGGCGACCAATTGATCATTGACGGCGATAATGGTTTGGTGATTCTTCATCCCGATGCCGAAACTATCGGGCGGTATCGAAAAGAAGAAGAACAGAAACGCACTCACATCGCACAGCTGGAAACGCTAAGCGACCGCCCAGCGATCACATTAGATGGCGAACGGATTTCGCTGAAGGCGAACATTGAATTCCCGCACGAAGTAAAAGCGTGTCTCGCTCGTGGCGCTGATGGAATCGGTTTGTACCGTACTGAGTTCCTGTATTTAGGCGTGCAACAAGAGCCTACTGAACAGACTCACTTCGAGGCGTACGCCGACGTTGTTCGTCAGATGGACGGCCGTCCTGTCGTGATTCGTACGCTCGACCTAGGGGCGGACAAAATGGGGCACCAACCGAATCACACTCGGGAGGAAAAGAATCCGTTTCTTGGCCTGCGAAGTATTC
>JAGQPC010001208.1 GCA_020426925.1 Planctomycetales bacterium
TTTGATACTGCCGACGATAGCATCGCTGAACGTGTTCTCCTTGCACATGTAGTATCCAGCCAGAACGGCAGCACCAAGGTGCGCGTTGAACCAACCTTTTGACCGGGCCATGCCGGTGAGCCCCTTCTCGAGATATGAGTCATCGATCACTGCACCGCCTGATGTTTCTTCTTCAGCCGATTCGGCTATGCCCTCGAAGACGCCAGGAATCCCCAGCCCTCCGATGATGCCTGCTGACAACCTGACGAAATCGCGACGCTCTATCAGCCTTTTTGCCATGTTCCCTGAACTCACAGCGATTTCCTTCTGGTTGTTCGAATACTCAAGGCAACTGAACACAGCACAAGACTCCTCCTTTGGATGCTTCAACACAAACTCGATTGTACACCTAGTACGGGACTGTTTCCAGAATCACCAGTCTCGCTGCCCCAGGGCTGTTGGACCGGTTGGGTACTTGTTTAGTGTGTCGAACTTCTCTGGAGTGGCGGTACTGAGAATAGCATGATGCGAAATGCAGTGGCTTGGCACGACCAGCTGACCAAAGACTGACCGGTACATAAAAAGGTCGATTACACGTAAAATACTGCTGGTCTCGTCGCGGCGAGGACTCAGTACGAGCACAACCCACAGATCAAGCGGGCGTGTTAGGCTTGGAGAAATCTATGGACGTTTCACGGCGCACAGCTCTATCCAGGTTCGCCAGTACGACCTGCCAAAAGCGCACGATAAGAGGGGCTCGTCCAAAGTTGCACTCGCGATTCGCAATGCTACCGTTCGTTGAAAACGATCAGGTCCATTCCTTCGCGAACATCAAACGACAGCATCATTGCTCCGTCTTGACCGAATTGGCGGACGATGCTTTCGAACATTGCGCGTTCATCGGGCCACGGATACGCGTAGATCAGGTCGAAGTCGCGGAGCTCCATGTCGAAGTCGTCGTAGGCGGCTGGCGCGTCGACGTCGGTGCGTACGATCTCTTCTCCGGCTGCCATGTCGAGCTGAAACGCATCGGGAATAAAACTGCCCACTGCAAACTGAGCGTCGGGACCGAACGACTTTGCGAAATCGCGCGAGTAGTCAACAAGCTCCGATTCTGATTCGATCCCGTACGCTTCATAACCAAGGCGACTCGCCATGATTGCGACGATTCCCAATCCAGATCCCCATTCGACTATCGTGCACACTCGATCACGAAGCTTGAGCAGCCATTCATAAGCCATCATGTAGTCGGAACTGACATATCCGTGAAACGACGGATTGTCTCGTTCGCGGTCCCAAAGTTCATCGGCTTCATTCCAGAGCTGCTTGAATTGTATGAGCAGTTCTGGATCGACGTCATCGTTGTGATCGTGCACTAGAAAACCGGTTGGACTGAGATAGGACGCGAGAAGAAATTCGCTAGGCGACTAAGATACAGCTCAATGTATCGTAATTCTCGGGAAATGCCCATGGCACACGGCGACGAACTGGAAACGCGAATACCTAAGTCGTGTATAACTATTGCGTTTGGAACTCAATATGCACCACCGCCTCGCGACGGATGTCGTCACCGAAAAAACGCACCTCCGTGGAACGCGCAATGAACAGACAATCGAAACGACACTCGCTTCAACATGCATTGTTTTTGGTGACGCTTTCAGTGTTCTTAAGTGAACTTCAAGCACAGACAACCCATGAACGCGAGAATGGAATCTGGACTTCAACGACGTTCGAGGATGCCAAGCCCGACCTCCCCACGCTTTTCGTTGCGAGTGACTCGACCGCCGCGACCGGTGGAAGAACAACGCGAGGCTGGGGCGCCGTACTCATCGACTACTTCGACGTCAGTAAGCTGAACATCATCAACCGAGCCGTAGGTGGCAGATCGTTTCGCTCTTTCACTCGCGAAGGCCACTGGGACCAGATTGTCGAACACCTCAAGGAAGGCGACTTTGTAATTATCGAATTCGGGCACAACGATGGCGGTGGAGCCCACAATTCGCGAGGGCGCGGCGACGTGCCGGGGATCAGTGACGAGACAGAGACCGTTATCGGCCGCGACGGCAAGGAAGAGATTGTCCATACGTTCGGCTGGTATTTGCGAAAGTACATTCGCGACGCTCGTTCAAAAGGCGCGACGCCGATTGTCTCTACAACAACAGTCCGCAACCTGTGGGGCGATGGCCGAGTTGAGCGTGGCATGGGCAACATGCGAGACTGGGCCGAGGAAGTCGCAAAACAAGAAAACGCAATCTTCATCGACCATAGCAACTTAGGCGCGGACCACTACGAAAAAGTCGGACGCGAAGCTGCAACGACGTATCATCCTCAGGATCACACCCATACGAATGTTGCCGGTGCAATCGCGAATGCTGAGACCTTCTTGGCCGGTTTGCGTGCTAACAGCGATGCCGGCTTGAACCAGTACTTGAACGACAAAGGGCGTTCGATCGAGCCTGTCGCCAAGCAACCGCATTGGGGAACGTTTCGTCCAAATCGAGATCGAGCTTCGAGCGGCAACAAAGCTCCGCCAAATCAAAATGATGTACGGCCAGATTATGGTGTCGACCGTCGTGGCCGCAAACTGCGATGGCCACCTGGCGTCGAACCTGGCATGCCGCATCCTGAACACAATCCCGCGCTGCCGACGTTGTGGATGATCGGTGATTCAACCGTAAAAGAAGGCAGAGACAATGGACTCAATGGAGGACGTTGGGGTTGGGGACACGAGCTAGGCCGATACTTTGACCTGTCGCGAATTAACATTGAAAACCAGGCACTCGGCGGCACGTCCAGCCGGAGCTTTATCACAGAAGGTTGGTGGAAGAGCGTTCTGGAAATGATTCGTCCGGGCGACTTCGTGGTAATCCAGTTTGGTCATAATGATGGCAGCATCAATTCTCGAGTTCCGCGAATTCGGGCACGCGCGAGCTTGCGCGGAATCGGCGACGAGACGGAAGAGACCGAGCTTGCTGACGGGAAAACTGAAACCGCCCACACTTATGGTTGGTATTTGAAGCAGTACATCGCCGACATTCGGAAAGCCAAAGCCACTCCGATCGTCTGTTCGCCCATTCCTCGAAACACGTGGCAAGACGGGCAAGTCGTAAAAGGTGAAGATGACAGCTATACCGGTTGGGCCAAACAAGTTGCAGAGCTTGAGAAGGTGCCGTTCATCAACTTAAACC
>JAGQPC010001209.1 GCA_020426925.1 Planctomycetales bacterium
TCGAACAAGTGGTGGACGTTGACCAGTGGCTCCGATTCTTCGCGATGAATGTGCTGGTCGACAATTCAGAAAACGGCCTGGTCAACGGAGACGCGGAAGGCGATGACTATGCGATGTATCGAGGCGTCGTTGACACTCGATTCAAAATGGTGCCGCACGATCTTGATTCACTTTTCCGAGATGTCAACGGAACGCTGTTCGGAACAGACGGCGTTCCCGCGCTGAATCGATTTGTCAACCATCCCGAGATTCTTCCGCGATACTATGCGCAACTGCGCGACCTGGCAGAAAATGTTGTCACTTCCGATCAGGCTAAATCGACGTTGGCCGACGCACTGCACGGAGTTGCTTCGAACCAAGAAATCAACTCGATAAATAATTTCCTCCGTGACCGCGCTGCTTACGTTTTGAGTCAGATTCCGAGCGACGGGCTGACGGTGACGAGTTCGCTGCCGAAGGTCGGTGAATTTAACCGCTCAACGTCCAGCGAAGTTGCGTTACGTGGCACGATCAACGACCAAGCCAAGTCGGTAACTGTTAACGGACAACTCGCCACGATCACGGGTCGAGAGCGAACGTGGTCGATTGGCGAAGGAAACGATGGCCCGGCAACGACGCTTGTAGCTCGCAATTCGACATGGAAATACTTGGACAACGGCAGCAATCAGGGAACGGCCTGGCGAGCAGCAGACTTCAACGACACGGCTTGGAAATCCGGCGCAGCGGAACTCGGCTACGGAGATGGCGACGAACAAACGGTCGTGAATTCGGGCCCATCCAATAACAAGTATCTGACAACGTATTTCCGCAAAGAGTTCACGGTTGCCGACGCGGAGAGCTTTGTTTCCATGCGACTGAGCCTGCTGCGTGATGACGGTGCGGCGGTTTACTTGAATGGCGTCGAGATTGTTCGAGACAACTTGCCAGCCAATGCAGGTTACAACACGCAAGCTTCAAACAATGTCGGCGGTGGCGAGGAAAGGACGTTCTTCGAGTTCTCTGTCGATCCTGCGCTGCTCGTGAATGGCCGCAATGTCTTGGCCGTGGAAGTCCATCAAGACAATGGAAGTAGTAGTGACGTAAGCTTTAACCTCGAAATGGAAGCTTTTGCCCTGGGCGACGTGACCGGAATACAACTGAATCCCGGAGTCAATCGTCTGCTCGTGGAATCGTTTGACGGACCTGCCGGAACAGGGGCCCGACTCGATTCGACGTTCATAGACGTGTGGTACGACGACGGCGATGTTCAGAATGTATCCGGCACGTTGCCTGGGACTCCCGTCGTCTGGACGACCGCCGATGGACCGTATCGCGTGAATGGGAAACTCGTTGTACCAGTAAACGGCCGATTGACGATTGAACCTGGAACGTCCGTGTACTTTGACGCCGGCGCGAGCATCGAAGTTCGCGGGATTCTCCAAGCCGAAGGAACTCCGTTCGAGCGAATTCGTTTCACATCGGTGCCGAATGCGCCGCTAGTTCCTGATAACGCGTCAAATGGCCTGCCGAACGCGCCTCCGCACTGGAACGGCGTGCAATTCGTTAGTTCCAGACATTCTGAAAACCTGATGTCGTACGTCGATGTCGAGTACGCTCAAACGAGTGACGGTGCAATCGGTGCTGCTAGCAATAGCGAGTTAGTGATCGACAACGCGACGTTCCGAGGGACTCACTTGCGAATGGTACACGTCGATTCTAGTTCCGTGATCGTGCAGAATTCCACGTTCCCCGATATGTTCGCACCGAACGAAGTCGCCGCAGGATTGGGACTGGACAATGTTTCCGAACATATCAAAGCGATAGGAACCATTCCAAGCGATGGACACCTGATCTTCCGCAACAATATCTTCGGAACGAACAAAGGTCATAACGATGTGATCGATGCTGACAGCGGACGACGCCCTGATCCGATTGTGCAGATTCTGGACAACGTGTTCCTAGGTTCTGGCGATGAAGAAATCGATCTAGGTGGAGACGCCTACATCGCGGGCAATTTCTTCATGAATATCTTCAAGGACGACGAAACATCTGACCGAGGCTACGCGAATGGAATTTCGACCGGTGACTCTGGTGCAGATACGACGATCGTGGTCGCTCGCAACGTGTTCTGGAACGTCGACCACGCGATCAATCTGAAACGTGACGCCGCGACGATTTTCGAAAACAACACGGTGGTCGGCATCCACGAGGACTTCAACGATCGATTTGACAATCCCAACATCGGATCGGCGATCAACTTTTACGTCGACGAACCGGGAGCGACTGCCGGAACTGGTGCCTACGCAGCAGGCAATATCTTCTGGGATTCGCCACGCATATTTGGAAATGTCGATCAGATCCGAACCACAACCGCGCTGCAACTTAACAACAACTTGATGTCGCAGGCGCTCGCTACAACGCCGCTTGGAAATCGACAGGGCTACGTGTTTAGTCTTGGCAGCGGCAACTTTGTGGGCGAT
>JAGQPC010001210.1 GCA_020426925.1 Planctomycetales bacterium
ATCGAGAATCGTCGCGCCTTCGTTAGCCAATTTCAGAGCGTGGTCGACGGCGGCATCTGGTGACAGGAACTTGCCGCCATCGGAAAAGCTGTCGGGCGTCACGTTGACGATGCCCATGATTAAGGGGCGCCGCCCGAACCGCAGCACCCTTGACCGAAGTTGCCAGGTTTTAGCGCGATTGGGAAACCGAGTCTTAAGTTGGCAGTCGCGCGAATCGCTTACAGTGTCGTCAACCATGGGCCGAAGCTTACCATGGTGTCTCCATCTGTGCCACGATGTCCTGGGCGACTTTGTCGATTACGGCTTGTTGCGCGGTTGAGATCGATTGGCCCGCCTCGGGGATTAGCTGGCTTGCTTCGATGACTCGGATCGCATCGGGAACGTTAATCTGGATTTGAGAACCGACTGGCTCGCCGTCGCGACGACGCCAATCGGCTTGGACCAAAAGTGAAAGCTCGGCAACGCGAGGATTGTCGAGTCTGTCTTCTGCGACCGTGCGTTTTGCGTCGTTTGTGATTCGTCCGTACAGCACACTGTCGGCTCTGTCGGCAGATACGACTTTGTACGGAGTCTTCACTTCGATTTCGCGGACGATCGCTTCGGTCAGTCGCTCGCCCAGATTGCGGCGAAAGCTGTTCGATTCAAAAACGGGAACGTGGACTGTACGAATGTCCTGCGCGTAGAGCGTTCGATGGCCGAACTGGTACCCCACGCATCCGACCGCCAGCGTCAGGCTGACTAGAACGAGTAACGCCACGGAGGCTCGTTGTATCGCAGGCGGTGCCAAGTGAGCGTCTCCCGTTAGCGGCGTAGTTCTTGGTCGGCAGCGCGTGACACCAGCGGTTTGTCGCGGTCACGAGACGGGAACATTCGGGCTAACCACGGCAGTTTTTGCGCAGGTTTCGCGGGTTCATCACCAAGCTGTTCAAGCCGGCCGCGAGCTTCCTCTGCCAGGTTGGTGTCGCTGTATTTTTCCGCGACTTGCTTGTAGTAGAAAGACGCGGCGGCGAATTCATGTCTTTCGTCGTAGTACTTCGCCATTACCCAATCGTGTAACGCCTTGTTGCGCCGTACTTCACGATATGAATTGTTAAGGAATTCTTGATGCGGACCAACTTGGTCTGGGAATTGGGTTCGAATTTGCTTCAGCAGCAATTCCGCTTCGTCCATCGGAGCGATGCTGTAGTGCGGACCTTGGTAAACCTTCAACTTGCATTTGACGCCGAACAAGTGTGCCATAAATTGGTGCTCACTTGACGGGAACGAGCGACGCAAATCATCAAACAGTTCGTCCGCTCGCATGAAGTGTCCTTCCTCGAACGAGGCGATGGCGGCACGCATCGTTGCATCGTCCGCGAGTTTTCCGGTGGGATCCTGAAGCCGAATCCGGTCGAGTACTCTTAACCCGTGTCCAAACTTGTCAAACAGCGGCCGGTCGTCTTTCGTGAAGTTTGGTTTCAGGCTCCATTCCGGTTTTTCTTTTTGGTGTTTCAGCCAATAGTCGGCCATCGCGAATCGACGAGTGCCAACCGTGTTGACGTAGCGAGTGTTTTCGTAGTTGGTAACCAACTTGTCAAACGCTTCGGCCGCTTTCGGATAGTGGTCGGCAAAGAAATAGCTTTCGCCCAACATGAAAAGAGCGTCTTCTTCCAGCGAAGACTTTGGCCATCTGGCTGCGGCGTCCTTGAAGTTTTCCGCTGCGTCCAAGAACGCTGTTCGCCGTGCTTCGCCTTTTTCCATTTGCGATGCTTCTTTGAATTTTTCATCGCCTTCGTCGAACAGCTTCTTGGCAAGCGACTCGTCCGGTCCGTAGCCAGCTGCATTTTTGGCTCGCTGATAGAGTTGTTCGGGGCCCCAGTTCCCCAAAAGGCCGTCACCTTCTTCTTCGTCTTGGCCCCGGAATTGAACCTGGCTTTCGCCTAGACCTGCTGGCGCTGGAAGATTTGCTGTGCCTGTGGCTGAGCAACCGATGGCAATCGCCATCAGGCCGAACGCGGCCAGCGACGAATGAATAATCAAGCGTATACGGATCAACATCCACGACGTCCTTGTTAGTGGTTGTTTGTCTGTAAGTAAGTGTTCTATCTGACTTGTTTCGGAATCTTCGCGTCGTGAATTATGGGAATCCCATAAAACTAAACATTCGAGGACGCCGACCCAGTAGATGACTCATGTAATGGTTCATCAAACCGCGAAGCTCTCCTTGAACGTTCGGGTTTGAAAAGTGAAATCCCGCGGCTGACCTTTCGTTGCTGAGTTGTCTTATTGCTTCGATCGCCTCCAAGCTCAAGCTAACCACATGTCGCTTGCCAATCTTGCATCGTTCGCACAATACTCCGCCTGACGTTTGGCCGAACGCCACTCGAGTATTCGAGTTGACGCGGTCGCCACATTCGACGCAATCGTACAACGACGGCAATTGCCCAAGCAGCTTCAGCGCGTTCAATTCGAACCGCACCAGCACGCTGTTAACGTTTGCGTTGGAATCCAATGCCTTCACTGTCTCCTGCAGAGTACGAAACAGCGAAGGATTTGGATCGCGTTGGTCAGTCAATGCGTCAATTAGTTCGAGCACGTAGTAACCCCCATACAACCGCGACAAGTCTCGTCGCGCTGCCCGAAAGGGCTGCTCCAAAGCCGCTTCGGTTAGCAGGTCCATCGCGTCGGACGATTTTCGGATGAACACTATTCGACAGACCGAAAGTAGGTCAAGAGCAGACGCGAAAGCACTCTTCGCCCGTCTCGCTCCCTTTGCCATTCCGGTTATTTTGCCAAAGTCTTCCGAGTAGAGCGTCACTACGTAGCTCGATTCGCTGAACGGGATCAGCCGCAGAACGATTGCTGTCGTTTTTTCTGATGACACAGCTAGCTGGTTTCCACGTGCGTTTGGCGAGCAACTCGGACAGCCTGCATGATTGTTGCAAGCAGTATTGCCCGAATGTCCCTTCTCATTGATTTACTCACAAGTCCACGGCCACGGGAAGCTGCCAGTAATAGCACGCTACGCTTAATCGTGCATTAACCGGTCAGCCAAGTCGGATTGCGGACGCCACAAGATTACATGAAGAAGTTTTTTTCGCCAGCACTGCGAATCTCGTTAAGCCTCGTGGCGATCGTTTATGGTGCCATGATCGCTTCGCGCGAATTGGGAATGGTGACCAATGAGCAGCAGCTGGAGCTAGATCACCGCATCAAGCTGTGCGAAACGCTCGCAATCAATTGTTCCATCCACGCGATTCGGCACGACGTGACGTCGATTCGCCAGACATTGGACGCGGCCAAAGCGAGAAACTCGGATATCCGGTCGATCGCACTTCGCCAATTGGAAGGTGACAAGATCGTCTATTCGGCAGGCGATCATGAAGCCCACTGGCAGCAGTCGCAAGGGAAGTCGACTCGCAACGATATGATCATTCCAATGTCCACCGGAAGCGGAAGCCAATGGGGGCAGCTTGAGGTCTCGTTTCTTGGCGCGAGTATGTCTGGCTGGTCCGGGTT
>JAGQPC010001211.1 GCA_020426925.1 Planctomycetales bacterium
CGACGAGCCAACGATGCAAACGATTCTGTAGCGGCGGCACGCACGCCTGCGTCTGAATCCGTTAGCAACGGCACGATACTCGATGACCACTCGGGGTGCGATCCTTCAATGTGCCCTAGCGACTGAGCCGCTAGTCGCCTGACTTGCGCGTTGTCTGAAGTCAGCGAGGCCAGCAGTGCGTCGGCCGATACGTCGCCAATTTTCCACAGCGTTTCACAGGCTGCGTCGGCGACATCTTCTTTTTCGTTGGCGAGAGCTGCGACCAAACTGGGAATCGCAAGCGCTGCGTCTTTTCCTGCCCAAGACAAAGCTCGCACAGCGGCTTCCGTTCGGTAACGACCAGCGTTCGCCGATATGATCTCTTGCAATGTCGGAACTGATGCAGAGCCCATGCTGCCGAGTGCGTAGGCAGCTCGATATCGTTTTTGTTGGTCGGAGTCTTCTAATCGATCAATCAGAAAGTTGATAGCCGGAGCCGCATCTGCTCCTAGTCTCGCCAACGCGTCGACCGACAAACTGTAAACTTGCGTGTCACGATCGCGAGTCGCTCGGCCCAATGCCATGATGACTCGTTCATCACGCGTTCCGGAATCTCGCAGAGCGCGTGCCGCGAGTCGACGCGTTTCTTCCTCGCCTTGTTGCAGCTCGTCGATCAGTTCGAGCACACGCTCGTCAGACAAACCGATTGCAGGTTCGTCGTCAGCGTGCAGCGAGACACAGGACGCCGTCACGGAGAATACCGCGACTATGACAAAAACTAAATTCGTAGCGATTCGCGGCATGAAACTGACCGTGCGTAATTGTGCCTACCCGAGAAACGGCAGCTTGCCCGTACTGTCGCCAAATCGTTCAGCATCGACGCCCATTCGATCCAGCAGCGACAACAGCAAGTTTGCCATTGGCGTTTCGCGTTGAAATTTGATGTGACGACCAGGCTCAAGCGTTCCGCCTCCGCCACCAGCCAGCAACACGGGCAGGTCTTCGTTGTTGTGCCGATTTCCGTCGCTAAGGCCGCTGCCGTAAACAATCATCGAATTATCCAGCAGATTGCCCTCGCCTTCCTTGATCATTTTCAGTCGATTCAGGAAGTACGCCAACTGCTGCACATGGAACCGATTGATGCGAGCGATCTTTTCGAGTTTTTCCTCGTTCCCGCCGTGATGCGACAAATCATGATGTCCATCCGGCACGTCGATTTCGCGATAGCTGCGGTTGCTACCAGCTCGACCAAACATGCACGTCGCGATGCGAGTGGAATCCGTTTGGAAAGCCAACACCATCATGTCAGTCATCAGCCGAACGTGCGCGCCGTAGTCGCTTGGAATGCCATCCGGTTTTTCGAAATCGAGATTACTGGTATGCTCAGCCTCCATCTCCGCGAGCTGAACTCGGCGTTCGATTTCTCGCACTGCCGTTAAGTATTCGTCCATTTTGCGGCGGTCGCTTTGGCCGAGCTGCTTTCGCAATCGCGAGGCGTCGGTCATGACGTAATCGAGCAAGCTTTTTCGCAAAGCGTTTCGTTCCGCTAAGGCTTCACGATCAGCTTGCGAAGTTTCGCTGCCGAACAGCCGTTCGAAAACGAGTCGCGGGTCAACTTCTTGGGCCATTGGGGTCGTCGGCGACGCCCACGAAATGTTATGCGAGTAGGCGCAGCTATATCCAGAATCGCAGTTACCGGAATTGCGGCCTTTTTCGCAGCTGAGTTCAAGCGACGGAAAGCGAGTTGCCTTTCCGACTTGCTGAGCAGCGACTTGGTCGACCGAAATCCCCGCACGAATGTCGCCACCGGAAACTTTTTTCGGTTGAGCAGCGGTTAAGAAAACTCCCGCACTTCGAGCGTGGTCACCGGCTCCATCACTGTTCGCGCGCCCTTTGTCGTGAGTCAGTCCCGACAGCACGCTGACATCGTTTCGCAGCTGAGCCAACGGCTGCAGAGTCGGTGGAAGATCGTAGTTGTAGCCTACTCGCGTCGGAGTCCACTTCGGCAAGTTCACACCGTTTGGAACAAACAGGAACGCCATCCGTTTGGGAGCTTGTGGAACCACGCCCGCGACAGCAGAGGTCGTGGACATTACATCCAACAGCGGTAAACCAACTGTTGCTCCGATGCCCTGTAAGATCGTCCGTCTTGAAATCTGCTTGCTACTCATTGCCGTTCTCCATTGCTCCTCGAACTTGAAAAGCGTCGCTTTCGACGACGGCCAGGATTAGTTCGACAAACCTGTAATCGTTCTTTTTCAGGCGGTTGACTACTGTTTCGATTGTACAGCGGTCGTCAGGCGTAAGCTCGCGGCCCAACGCGTAGATCAACATTTTCTCGGAAACGCATTGCACGAATTGCTGGGTTTTCGTTGTTTTTAGAATTTGCCGCAATCCCGATGGCCCTTGAAACGATAGTTTCCCAGGAAGCTCGCCGGATGGATCAATGTCGTGGCGACCGTCCTTTTCGCGCCATGCACCAATCCCGTCAAAGTTCTCGAAACCGAATCCCAACGCATCCATCTTCGTGTGGCAGACCGCACACTCGGCTTTTTCGCGATGCTGTTTCATCCTTTCACGTAACGTGCCAAGCAGCTCCGTATCGCCTTCGGCTAACTCGGGAACATTTGGAGGCGGAGGCGGAGGTGGCTCACCCAGCACGTTTTCCAGAATCCACTTGCCGCGTTTTACCGGCGACGTCCGAGTCGGATTCGAAGTGAGCGTCAGAATGCTGGCCTGTGTCAAAATTCCGCCTCGATTGTCGTCCTGGAACACAACCTTTTGAAATTGTTCCCCAGAAACGCCATCGATTCCGTAGTGGCGTGCGAGTCGCTCGTTGACGAACGTTTGATTGCTATCAATGAATTCCAGCAAGCTGCGGTCTTCTCGCATGACAGTTTCAAAAAACAGTTCCGTTTCGCGAATCATTGCGGCTCGGAGTTGCTCGTCGAAATCGGGATAGACACCTGGGTCGGGAGCAAGCTTCGCAAGATTCCGCAGCTCCAGCCATTGCCCCGCGAAGTTTTTAACCAGTGCCGAGCCTTTGTCGTCAGCCAGCATCCGGC
>JAGQPC010001212.1 GCA_020426925.1 Planctomycetales bacterium
TCAGCGTCCGCTGCGAAGTTGGCTGCAAACATGCTGGCGGTTACGTTCACGCCTCGAGCCTTCGCTCGGCGGATCTGTTCGACGCTGTCGATCGCTGAAATACCCAGCAAGTGAACCTGCCCTTTCGTAGCTTCGGCAAGTCGAATGTCGCGACCAGTCATAAGGTCTTCCGCTTCGGTCGGCATCCCTGCAAGCCCCAGCAATGTCGACTGCAATCCATCGTGCATCACACCGCCGCGCGTCAACTCGGGCACTTCTGGCCGATTCAGAATTGGTCGACCAAACATTTGGCTGTACTGCAGCGCTCGCCGCATCAACTCCGGGTTTGCGATTGGCTTCATCGCATCAGTAAACCCGACTACGCCTTCTTGCGATAACGCGCCGAGTTCAGCCAGTTCGGCGCCTTCACGGTTTTTGCTGACACACGCCAGAACTTCGACGCGACAACGACTCGCTCTCGCCGCTTGCAGCTGGACAAATTCGACGCTTGCCTGTGTGTCGATTGGTGGATTTGAATTGGGCAGGCATGCGATGGTTGTAAAACCGCCCGCAATGGCCGCAGCTGTCCCCGTTGCGATCGTTTCGTCTTCTTCGAAACCTGGTTCGCGAAGCTGGACTCCAATGTCGATGAGGCCCGGCGCTACAATCTTCCCGGTCGCGTCGAACACCGTGTCGGCGCACATTTGCGATGTATCGATGCTCGCTATTCGATCGCCTTCGATCAACAGATTGGTAACGCGATCGACTCCTTCCGACGGATCGATGACTCGGCCGTTTTGAATTAAGATTCGGCTCATCGCTATATCGTCATTCCCTTTCAAGCTATCCCGTCGCGTTCCCGGCGCTGTTGCGTGCATACGAGCCAGATCGCGGCCATTCGAATTGCCAATCCATTTGTGACCTGATTCAGGATTACCGAATGGGGGCCGTCCGCGACATCGGTCGTCACTTCTACGCCGCGGTTTATCGGTCCGGGCGCCATGATGAGAATATTGTCTTTCGCACGAGCCATTCGTTCTCGATTCATCGCATAGAGTAGGGCGTATTCTCGCACCGACGGAAACGGCCGCGTCGACTGTCGTTCAAATTGAATTCGCAACAGGTTGAGCACATCGCACCGAGGCAGAATCTCGTCCAAGCTGTGTGCAACTTCGACGCCCACCTCTTCCCAGCGACGAGACACCAGCGTCGATGGACCGCACACGATGACGTGGGCTCCTAGCTTTTTTAGCCCCCAAATATTCGATCTGGCAGTTCGGCTGTGAGCGATGTCACCAACGAGTGCCACGGTCAGGTCATCGAGGCGGCCTCGCTGTTGCCTGATCGTCAAAATGTCCAGCAAGCCCTGGGTCGGATGTTCGTGAGCACCATCACCGCCGCTGATCACGGAACAATCGAGACACTCGGACAAAACCTTTGGCGTCCCTGGTGTCCGATGTCGCACGACAACCAAGTCGACGCACAGAGCTTCAATCGTTTTGGCGGTGTCGATGAATGATTCACCTTTGGAAACGCTACTTCCCGACGACGAGAATTCGACCGTGTCCGCTCCCAAACGCTTGGCGGCCAGCGAAAAACTGTTCCGTGTGCGCGTCGAGTTTTCAAAAAAGAGATTTGCGAGCGTGCGATCGGTCAGCAATGGAAGTTTGTTTCGACAGCCGTCGGTGTGCTGCCGGAAATACTCAGCCGTGTCCAAGATCGCCACGATTTCTTCACGTGACAGGCTCTCGAGATCAATGAGATGTCGTCGTTTCCATACGGGAGGAAAAGGAGGCGATTCAATCGCTTGATGGCTCATCCGATGTTAAAGCCCGGTCCAGGTAAGGTATTTGCAAAATTTCGTCAGATTCTAGCAGTGTAACGACCGCCACTGCAACCGCCGCAACCGATTTCGGCAGAATCGCTGGTGCAGAATCGTTTGTGGATTGGAAATGCTGACTACCATGAATGTATGAGCCCAGCATCTCCTGAAATCCAACTGATTC
>JAGQPC010001213.1 GCA_020426925.1 Planctomycetales bacterium
TCGACGTTCGATTCACCCAAGAATCCGTACAACGTTGACGACTTCTGACAGCATCTGCCAGGACGGATAGTGACCGTGTGCCAATGCATTCCGTAGTTGCCGAATGGAATGCTGGCAGGCTCTTTGGTTGCGGTCGCTGGTGACACGTGTGGCGTTCAGTATCTCTCCAAATGCAGCAAACTGCCAGACATTCCATTCTTTGACAGGGTAATCCGATGGATAAAATCTAGCGAATGAATTGCGGTGCTGGGACTTAAAGTCTGCATATGACTTGTGCGCCCCGTCTGGTGCGTTTCGCTCATCATCCATGCTTGCGCTGCAGCGCACGCGTTCCCGGGCTTCAAGAGTGAAGCAATGGTACAGCATCTCGCTAGCTAGTGGTCGGCAATTAAGTAAAGCACGCAAGTGGTCGCAAAGGGCCGGGAATTGCCGATTGATTAATAACGCACGCGCAAGCCAAGGGCAAATTGCGGGACGATGTGCACCGTCAATCCACCAAAAAAGACTGCTCTCGATTGAGGCTTTCTCATTCCAATCAGATGACTCGAAAGCCTGGCCGCTACCAAGAGTGTTGACAACAAACGCAACGGCATCTCGGTTGGATTCGGAAAACAATGTAGACGCGGCGTGATTAAATCGATTCTCAAGTAGTTCGTCGTTTCCAGTTGGAATCTTTTCCAGTGCGAGCTCAAGGTCCCATCGTTCTGCAATCCCAAGCATACCACCAAACTCCCAAGCCGCCCGCTGATGCATGTAGCGTTTCCACCGTTCTTGGTCGTCAAAATCTGGATCACAAAGAACTAGATTCTCTGGAAGCCCTCGAGTCATCGAGAAAGAAGGTTGAAGCGGCGCAACATCACTTGCAACCAAACCGAAAACTGTAGGCCGACGGCGACCACCTACTTTCTCAATGCGGTCAATAAAGTCTTGGCACTCAAGAATTGATTGGTGCTCCTCGAAGTCGTGAAAGGTTACGATCAATGCAATTGGTCTGTTTTCAAACAGACGCGACGCGTCGAGCAGTTTTTGGTATTCCTTGCTCTCGATATGCACTCCCAGTGCATGCAAAAATAGATCCTCTAAAGGAAGCCCAGGATAGACAAGATCCGGGTATTGAATACGAATGCATTGAGCACCGAGATGGTGAGCACTCGACACAATTGCTTGCTCTAACCTGGAGCAAAAAACCGATCGATGAGAAGTTGTGGGCAATCTGACCAAATGTAGGCCACCTTCTCCCTCCCATTTTCCGTTATCGATCCAAGCCTCGAACTCGATGGTATTCTCCATCCGCCATTGAGTTGAATGCCCACCGAGGCGAATGTCAATTCTCATCGCGGATAAACTGTGGTTGAAATAGATTCCGAATAGCGTCTTCAGGCTCTACGGCTACAAACTTTGCTACCGTTAATGCACTTTCATCATGGATAGGGACTAAACCAAGTTCCTGTATTACTCTCATGGAAACTGTATCTGCCGGACGCACACCGGGGATTCCCGAATCGGGGTAAAGCTGGTCCCAGTTCAGTAACCATTCTTCCAGGGAATCGCCAGATGTCGTGTCAGCACTTAAGTGAACAATCATCTCAACAATCTGCCTCTCGCGGTCAGTCAATTGGCTGGCGACGCGTTTCCCAACGGCAGTTGATGTTGCTTTAAATGTATCTATTACATCTCGGAGGTGTGACTGATCCACGTTTCCGCCTCTAAACCCCTTTTGCCCGAGCAATTCGTCGATTTGCTGAACCAATGCAGGGATTCCAGATGTTGCGTGAAGGATTTGTTCTAGCCCGTCACCATCAAATTCAATCGCGCGCATCCTAGTGAACCACCATTGAAGCGACGCTCTTCCTATCCGTCCTAAGCTCAACCGATGGTAAAAATGATCGGACTCGGTCTCTTGTCTTATGGCCTCGCGAAGTAAACTCGGACCGCCGATTAGAACGACCGGCGGCAATTCTGTACCTCGATTGTTGAGCAGGTCAAGTGAATCAGCGGTAGCGTCTTCTACAATAATCAGCGGCCTATCTGAAATTGCATCTGAGATTTTTGGATCATTTGCAGCCGCTTGAAAGAATCCCTTCTCTGGACTTAACTCCGCTTTGGGGACTGTATCCATCCATCCGTTCCCAAAAACAATTCCGCGAAGCGGAAATGTCGGGTCTGGATTCCTGAGCGATTCAATTGCGTTGGAAAGCATGCTGAATGGATAAAGTGACCGTACTCCCGATGCTAATTCATCCTTTGACAGACTTGACGAGCCTTGATTGTAGTCTTCAATTTGCCTGCGGATGGTACCTTTGGGATCTCTCGCCAAGCCACGCATTAGAATTGAGATGTGATGCGGGAACCGCGCAAAGTATGTTCGCACGTTTGTGACGCTTCGCTCTTCGCGGATCAATTGCCTCCTTACAAAATCCTGAACAATAATTTCAAGCTGGTTGATAGCCGACTTGGAGTCCGCTGCCTTAAGCCAGCTAACATCATCATAGATGTCTACCAGGCGTCTATACAAAGTATCAGGAAGGTCCACCACGCCGTTGCAAGCGCCATAATCAGAAAAGGTCCAGATCATAGCCAGAAAGACAATCCCGGAAACCGGATTCCCCTGGAAATTCGAGTCGACAATCGCGCGGATTTCATCCTGAACAATCGTGCTTTCAAATGTAGCGGCAATTGCATCGTCATCGATCCGACCTCTTGAGGGCTTCTGCTGAAGCAATTGCCGGCAGAATCCAATGATAAGGGCAGGCTGGTAGCCGCACCGCCAAGCTACTGTCGGTGCCACGTCAGCCGACTCTACGCCCAATCTCTCAAGCGGTCCTCTGACAAGTTTTGTCGCATCTTCCGGATCAAGTGGCGCCAAGCGAAGTACGTCACCCCATGCGCCAGTCCACGCCCCGTCACTTCTGTGAGTGACACGATAACCGGAGAACAGGAATCGTACTCGAGGGAGGCCTGCTGAGTCTTTTGCGGCCTCCACTCGCGATCGGATGGCGAAGCTGAGGCTTTTCTCTTTTTGAATCTCGTAATCTGCGATCTGCCGTTCCATAAAGAGGTCGGCCTCGTTGAACAAAACAAGCACACTTTCATTGGGTCGGTGCTCATTGAATTGTTCAAATGTCTTTACAAGGCATTCCGTTGGAGACAACGTAGCCAATGAGATGGCAGTGTTCCCGTTTTTATCAGGTGTAAAAGCAATTTGCTTCTTGAGTTCGTCGAGTATCCTCTCAACAAAATCAGCTTCCTGACTTGCTCCAACCCCGCTCACATAGAGAACACGGAGTGTGTTGCCGGACGCGAGTGTTCCACCGTCATATGTCTGCTGGACAAAGCTAAGCAATGCTGATTTTCCTAGCTTTCTTCCAGAGAATAGCCGCGAATACTGTGTCGTTTCAGCGATTTCGCGAGCTTGCTCGCGGCGGCCTACAAACATTTCTTGGCGGACGTGCTGTCCATCGTGACGCTGATAGGGGAGGAAGGTGTCCAGCGGCTGCTGTTCGAGAATAATTTCCAGAAGCCCCAAAAGCATATTGGCCTTTTGTCCGCCAACATTAAGCAAACGGCAAATGTCGAGGTCATCAATGATGCTTGCCCGCAGTCCATGTACATTGAACTCACGAATAACTTTCTCTCGGACTGCGTTTGGTAGGCGAGGGGCAAGAAAGACGCCCAAATCACGTGAATCCTTCCCAAACTCGTTAGCAGCCTGTGCACGCAGTTGCTCAACAAACGATTGGCTGCCAAGAC
>JAGQPC010001214.1 GCA_020426925.1 Planctomycetales bacterium
CGAATTGATGGGAGCACACTGCTTCACCAAACGGTCTTCTCGCAATCGCCGAGGCACCTGAGTCCGAAGCCACTTACGATCTCGGCCTCTGGTCAGGGCTTTTTGTGGTCGGTGGTGGTGCGTCGCGATGTCTATTACCTTCCGCACGCGCCGAACGATGCAACATCGCCACAACGGTGGAAACTAGCAGGCGACGAGTATTTTGTTCTGGGCGACTACGGAGATTTCTCTCTGGACAGCCGCAGCTCGCAGATCGGTACCGTTCCGCGAGATGCGATTGTCGGCGTCGTCAAACAGTTCTCCGCACGCAGATAGGATCACCAACAACTACCTTGTCATTCGGTCCTGCCCTAAAAGTTGCCAACGAGTATGGTCCACGGAAGTCCGTCCTGCGAATCTGCGATCACGATTTGTTGGGCATCTCCGTTGTCGCCGCCCAGCATCCACAGGCGAGTCGCTGACGCGAAGAAGACTTCGTCCGCTCCGTCGTCATCAATGTCGGCGATAATAAAATCATCCCACGTTAGGTCAATGATGCCAGCGAGTCGCATGTTCAGCGCGTTGCCGGTTGAGATTCCGTACCAGAATCGGTCGCCGCGATTGACAACTAGATCCGATTTGCCGTCACCATCGATGTCAGCGATCGCAGCGTGATCCCACAGGTCGGTGCTTCCGAGCGTCGTACCGTAAACGTTGACAAACTCGCTACCGTTCGACTGCAGGAATCGCAAGTATCGCCCAATGCGAACGACCACATCGTCTCTACCGTCACCGTTCGTGTCGCCAATGCCCGCAAACAGAATGTAGTCGTTAGTTGTAACCCATCGGCGGAACGTGAACTTCGATCCTGTCGACGTAGACACGAACCACATGCCAGCGACTTGCGACACGAGGTCATCTCTGCCGTCACCGTTGAAATCTCCGACCATGACGTTTTGCCAGTTTGCGGTTTCTGACCAAGTTCCCCATTGCTGATTGGAGAAGCCACCGCCGTTAGAAACCAGCACTCGCACATCGCCTCCGACACGATAGACGATATCGTCTTTGCCGTCGCCATTGAAGTCACCAACATTGACGTCCTCCATTCCGCCCGTTGTCGCAAACGATCCCCAAAATCCTGTCACGTAGCCGCCGCTCATCGACTTCGATACATACCAGTTTCCAAAGTGGAATCGGGCGATGTCCGATTTTCCGTCGCCGTTGAAGTCACCCGCCAACACCAGTTCCGGTTGGACCGACGGATGCCATTCGAGGATCGGTGTGTCGTCCATTCCGACTTTCGTCCAGACGTTGTTGACCGATCCTACGATCTCGAGACCAGCTGGATCAGTCAGGTCGCTGAGCACTTCCACTGCCGGGCCGCTCATCATTGCGGGCATGTCCGAACCGACGACGTCGAAGATCTGCCGGTGCTCGAACGAAGTCATGCCAGCAAATTGGAAGTCTTCCATCACGTCGAGCTCGTCGCCTTCCGGTCGGTTGTTGCTACCGGCCCGTAAATCGTTCTGACCTGATTGATCTTGAACGTAGTTCGCCCCTGTTCCACCG
>JAGQPC010001215.1 GCA_020426925.1 Planctomycetales bacterium
TTTGGTGATCGACGATTGCCTGCGCGACTCGGGTCAGAGTGCTCCGGCGCTGCTCAATCGATTCAATGAGCCATTGAGCCGCATTGATTTTCCGCTTGATGAACTCTTTTTCTTCTGGAGTTGCAGTGCCATCCATCAGGCGCTGGCGGTAGTAATTGCTAATCCGTAGATTCGGTGTTTGCGTGTCTTCCAAATAGACTTTGTAATTTCCGTCGTCGTCTGTTTCCAGGAAAACGTCTGGAGTAACTGTTGGTGCGACCGCGGCAGTAAAATCGGCACCTGGTTTTGGATTCAACGCTCGCAATTCGTCCCAGGCTTCTTGGATCTGCTGAATCGAGAAACCGGTCTTGCGCTGTATTTGAGGCAATCGGTTGTCGCGCAGGTCCGTCAGATGGCCTGAAATCAACGTACGGACTTCGTCATACATTGGGAAATCGGGTGTTAGCTGAAGCAGCAAGCACTCTCGCAAATCTCGAGCACCGATGCCAGGCGGATCGAGCCCTTGCACAACCTCTAACGCGTGCCGAGCGATCGCTCGCATCGAATCGTCCGCGTCACGAGGAATCAAATCATTCAGATTCGCAGTCAGATATCCATTTGAATCCAGACAAGAAACGATCTGCTCGGCAAATCGCCTAACCAGCGGATCGAGCTCTAATTCGCTCAATTGCAAATCGAGATAGTCTTGTAGCGTTTCAGCTCGAGCAGCGATGTTCGCCATCGCATCGTGCTTGCGGCTGATCATTTCGTCCATTCGATTGGAGCTGCGACTGGGCCCTTCATCGAAGTAGTCGGGATGTTCGCGGTCGAGCTCTAACAGACGCTCAAAGTCTTCTTCGTTGTTTTTCGACTCATCGACGACCATCTCTTTTTCACTGTCAGACGGTGCGTCGGGAGACTCGCGTTCGGCAGACGGATCAGGAGCGTCAGGATCGCTTTCGATCGTTTCTAAAAGCGGGTTCTCGCTCATCTCCTGCTCGATTTTTTCCTGCAAAGCCAAGATTGGCAGTTGCAGGATCTCCATCGATTGGATCATGCGCGGAGCGAGCTTTTGCTGCTGCGATAGTTTCTGTTCTAGGCCGAGCGATAAACGCATGGCAAGTCTCTCGAATGAGTTGTCGATTGAAGATCAATCAGAAGATGAGTGAGCGATCCATCAACCAAGTTTACAACTGTTTTATAGTTTCGCCGTCTTTATGGTTCGCCGATTCGCAAAATCTGTCTTTGTTTGGTACGAGAATTGATACGGTAATTAGATGCGGATTTCCTCGTTTCAAAATGTCAACGGCGATGCCATCAGAACTTTCGTCGTCCACTTAATGCATCCGCCAAGATCTCTTTATTGGTGAATTCGAGCACACTTCCAGTCGTAATTCCTCGCGCAAGTTGCGTTACTTCAACGGGAAATTCTGCTAAGCGATTCGATATGTGCAGCGCCGTGCCGTCACCTTCCACGGTTGGGTTTGTCGCCATAATCACTTCGCGGAACGAACCGTCGCGAACGCGGTCAATCAGAGCGTCAATCGTCAGCTGATCTGGCCCAATTCCATCCAACGGCGCGATTCTGCCCAGCAGCACGTGGTACAGCCCTTTATAGACACCCGACGATTCCAGTTGGATGAGGTCTCGCGGCTGCTCAACGACACAAAGCTGGCTCGCGTTGCGACGTGGGTCAGTACAGATTTCGCAGAGTTCCTGCTCTGCGAGGTGAAAACAGTTCTGGCAATACCGCACATTCTCTTTCACATCTCGGATTGAATCGGACAGAGCGAGGGCCTCGGCTCGACTCACTCGCAACACGTGATATGCCATGCGCTCGGCCGACTTGCGCCCGATCCCAGGAAGTTTTGCGAACTCGTCGATCATTCGCGTCACAGATTCGGTCAGTTGAGCCATCGTCTTGAGTCCGTCGCTCTGTCTTACTGTCCGTCCGGCGAACCGGAAAACTTCGCGAGCGCGTCATCCAAACCGGGCAAGTCAAAACCAGCAGTGAGTCCTTTCATGGCCTCGGCACGCAATTCGTGCGATTTCTTGATAGCTTGATTCACGGCCGCAGGAATTAAATCCTCGATCATGTCGCGTTCTTTGTTTTCGATCAGCGTCGGATCGATCGTCAGGCTGAGCACTTCACCAAGACCATTGACTTCGACTTCCACCATGCCTCCACCAGCGTTTGCCTTGGCGCGCTGCTGTCGGAGCTGAGCGTTCATTTCCTCGACTTTGCCGCCCATTTGCTGGGCTTGCTTCATAATGGCTCCAATATAGGCGAGACCTTTTAACATGTCGGCTCCTTAAAGGTTCCTGGTGGATGTGCGCGCAAGCGGCAGCGGATTTGAGTGAGTTGACCAAACAAATCCCACGTGCGACCGAATTGACCGCTGACTAATCCCGCCGCTTGGGAGGATCAATTTTTAGGACCTGAGCGTCAAAAAGCTTTACGGTCATTTCGACCAGCGGGTGCGACGCAATCTGTCGCATTTGCTGCTGAGGCGAAATTGCTGGCGCTGGCGGATTTTTTTCTGGACCGTCCTCACGAGTCACCGAAAACTCGATTCTCACCTGTTTTCCGGTTACTTTTTGGATCGCTTCCTCGATCGCCAGCCGCTTTTCCGGCCGCTCACAATACGCTTTGCTCGTATTATACCTGCCAAGAAATCTTACGACCAGCCTGTTTGGCGCGGAAATTGCTACACTGCTCGCATGCGCTGCAAAGTCGGCCGTCATGTCGCCAAGAGAACCAAGCGCCGCAGTCCAAACTCGACCGATCGTGTCTGGAGACAGCTCGATGTGCGGAATCTCCGCAGTGTCGGCGATTGCGTCGGTCTCGACAGAGTCAGCTGGCGCCACTGCTTCGATGTCGTGGATTGGCTGCGGCGATTCGATTGCTGATGGAGAATCGATTGAACGATCTTCACTGTCAGGCGATTCAGCGTGACTAGTTTCAGCGGTTGTCTCTGGACCTTCTTCTGCTTCGCCGTTGTCCTCGGCAGCAGCTGACGACGCGCTGGTGGGCGACTCAGGTTCTTTGCTCGCCGTTGTAGCGATTTTGGACGAGTCTTCCTCCGCCCCTACTGGAACGTCGGCCTCGAGTCCGACGGTTGCTTGTTCGGCCGACACTTCCTGTACGCCAGCTGACTGAGGCGGAGTCGCATCAATTCGATCGCCGGGTGATTCGGACGCCGCCAGCACTGGAGCTTGCTCAGCGGTGGTTTGTTCGATCGCCGGTTCTA
>JAGQPC010001216.1 GCA_020426925.1 Planctomycetales bacterium
TAGCCGACGACCACGACGGCGATGACATAACCCGCCATCATTGCTGCAATTTCGAGGGCAGTGACGCCCTTGCTAGAGCTTCTATCGCGCTGCCGGCTTGCACCGGAGTGACTGCGGTCTACTAAGACAAGTAATGAAACGACTGCTGTGGCCAAGACGTATAACCGAGGAATGGTCGCGGGACCAACAGAATCCGCGTGTGGAAAGACAAATGTGTGACACATCATCGTCACAGCGATTCCAACGACGGCACCAACGATGAGCCGTTGGCCGTGCGAAATCGATTTCGCAATGCGAAAACAAAGCAACACGGAACCGGCAAAGGCGATCAACGACGTGATCGGAGATACCCACCACGACTTGGCATAGTCTTTCGCGTCGGACACAAGCCCAATCATTGTCAGATAGCGGCGATAATCCAGACGATCTTGCTCCACGATCTGTGAAAACTCAGCGTGCGGCACGTATTGAACATCAATGCCGCTCTTTTCCCACATGGTTCGCCAATCTGGGTCGCTGGAAACTTTGCGAAACAAATCTTCATACCATTCGATAACGTGTTCAGGAGAGCCCTTCTTCATCGCGATTCCACGCCACATGGTCTCTTTTTCCACTCCTTCGACACCAAGTTCAGCAAAGGTCGGCGCGTCGGGGAATCGCTGTAGTCGAGCTGGCGCACACACCGCGGCCACGGTAAGCATCGGGTTTGCAAGCGTTTCGCCGGGATTGCCGACATACGCGTAGCCTTGCTTGCCAATCAATCGATTGAGAGCCTCACCGCCGCTGGCGCAAGGAATCCACCGACATTGAATGCCAGCAGCGACCCAAATCTTGAGTGCCGTAACGTGATCGAGCCCACCGTTTTCAGGTCCCAACCACAATTGTTCGCCAGGTCGCGCTCTTGCGTCGGCTACTAACTCTGCCCACGACGTGACGTCAGCGTCACGGTGAGTGATGACACATTCAGGATCAGCCATCAGCATCGCTAGCCAGTGAAAATTGGCCAAATAGGACTCGACATCGCACGACACAACCTTCGAGATATTTGACTTTGTGCACGCGAGCAATGTATATCCATCGGCCTTCTGCCGTTGAACTTTCTGAATCGCTACAATTCCACCGGCGCCCTGTTTGTTTTCTACAACGAATGTCGCATCCGTGTATTTAGCCGCGACCGCCACGAACTTTCTCGCGGTAATGTCAACTAACCCGCCAGGATTCATGTATACGATCAGCTTTATCGGCTTTGCCGGAAACACAGGCGGATTGGATTCAGCTCTTACAATGGACACGCCTGCAACCCACGACAACAGAATCCACTTTGCGAGAGTCCCTAATCGCGCAAATGGACTGGCCGACAAAGCGTTTGCTAATCTCGAAGAACACGCCTTGCCGGTGCGCATAACAGTCACTCGAACGGCTGCGGCAGACTTGAATCGCATAAATCATACTCGATTTGAACGTTGCGTTTGATCGACGCTGTAGCTGAATCTGACGTTAAAACGCAACGGTTGTCTGGCTAGTTGCATTTCTCGGGATTGCAACACTTGAAGGCACGCGATCCATAACATAGCTTTCCACTGGCGGGAACGCGCAAATCGCGGTTCTCGCCGTGCCTCATTGAATTTGCAGCTTAGGTTTGACGTTCCAATGATTGACCTGAATCCTCGCACGCGCCGGCAAAACGTACTTGAGCAGCTTGAAGACCGCATCGCTCTCAGTGTAAACGGAATCACGGACTATGAGCAGTTGATGGTGGAGCTGATCAATCGAGCTCGAGCCAACCCATCTGCTGAAGCCGCGTTACATGGAACGACGCTGAACCAAGGTCTCCCTGCAGGTACGATCACAACGGCCGCCAAAGCGCCTCTCGCGCCAGAACAGATTCTATCCAACACAGCCGGACAATACTCTGACCGGATGCTCCTGGACGACTTTTTTTCGCATACCGATCCTGACGGAAAACTTCCGTGGGATCGAACTGAAGACAATGGTTACCCGACATGGGCTGGCGTAGGCGAAAACATCGCATGGGGAACGTTCTTCGGCGATTTAGAAGCCACCGTTCACGCTCGCCACCGGTCGTTATTCTTAAGTGCCGGTCACCGCGAGAATATGCTTGATCCAGATTGGAACGAGCTTGGTGTCGGCATCACGTTTGGCGAAACACCCTACCAATCGGTCTCTGCGTCTAATTTTGACATTTCCATCGTTACCGAGAACTTTGGCGGGAGATCAAACCTGCACTATCTGACGGGCGTCGCTTATGACGATACCGACAACGACAACTTCTACAGCGTCGGCGAAGGACTCGGCAGTGTTCAAATCACGGCAACCAACTCGGTTGGGCAAACGTTTTCGACAACAACTTCAGCATCTGGTGGTTATTCCTTGCTGCTGGGCACAGGCACGTACACAGTCACGGCATTGGGCAATGGAGTCGATTCTGCTGCCCAGTCCGTGACGATCGGCGACAACGTAAAAGTTGACTTTCATCCAGGTGCAGGCGCAACAGATCCACCACCAACTCCGCAGACCGGTTCCGTGATCGGCGAAGTTGGCAGACTGACGACGTCGCCAACGAACACTTCAGGGGCATGGCGCACGGTAAATCTTAGCCGCAGCTACACGAATCCGGTTGTTATCGTTGGCCCAGTAACCGACAACGATTCCGATCCTGCCGTCGTCCGCGTGAACAACGTCACATCGAACAGCTTCCAATATCGCATCGACGAATGGGATTTTCAGGATTCTATTCACGGCAGTGAGCAAATTGGCTACATGGTCGTCGAAGCTGGAACTCACGAGCTCGGTGGCGGCCAACGACTTGTGGCTGGCAAAGTACAAGCCGCGCATAGTCTGCGAACTGTTGCCTTATCTGGCTTCACCGGCGCGCCTAACGTTATCGCGACAGTGAACAGCATCGCCGGCGGAGCGACCGTTACGCCTCGAATTCACAATGTAACGAACTCCCAATTCCAAATTCACGTGCAAGAAGAAGAGGCCGGCGATGGCCTGCATGCAACCGAAACGCTTAGCTACATCGCGTTCGAAAGTGGGACGGGAACAGCCGGCAGCCTCGACTATGTCGCTGGGAGCACTGGGATTGCTGTAACTCACGCATCGCAATCGATTTCGCTCGGTTCGAACTTTTCGAGTGCTCCTGTCTTGCTCGGATCGATCAGCTCGCGCCAAGGCTATGACACTGTAGCGTTACGCTTGGACGAATTGACGTCAACGCGAGCCGATGTGTACGTGCAAGAAGAAACATCGAATGACAGTGAGATTTTCCACACCGCCGAAAAC
>JAGQPC010001217.1 GCA_020426925.1 Planctomycetales bacterium
GTTCGACCGCGCGTCGTAACAATGGAAGACACAGAAACCGACATCGGTTTGGGCTCACCGTTGGATACCGTCCCCACCATCGACGTCAATTTGGCTCGTCATTTCCGCGACATCGGAGTGGTCACGATCGGGCAGTTCCTCGATCTGAATGCAGAAGATGCGTCGAATCGCCTGTCGCAGCATCGAATTTCGTTTGACCAAATCGCACGGTGGCAAAGCGAAATCGCATTGCAGGCTTATCTCTGCCTGAGCGGAACCGACGCTCAGATTCTGGCCGAATGCGGTATCGCCGATCCGGAAGATCTTGCCATCGCGGATCTCGATCACCTGCTTAGCCGCATCGGTGGATTCCTAAGTTCCGAAGAGATCCGCGAGCGCTATCGGTCTCGTTCGCACATTGACCGCGAAACGTTGTCACGCTGGATTGATCTCGCACGACGGTCAAGCTACCGCCGCAAGCCTGGAAACAATTACAGCCGCAAGTCGGATGCGACTCGTGGGCCGAACTATAGTCGTAGGCCCGAACGTCGCGAACGCCCTCTTCGCACCGATCGCACGACGTCTCGCCAGCCGGAACCTCGAGTATCAATCCGAACCCGCACCGCACCAGTGCGCACTTCACATGAAACGGAAACTGCTGAACAATCAGAAGACGGCGGTCTGAAGTTCTATCTAGATCCCGCCGACCCGATTGTTGACGCACCGTCGATTGGCCCAAAAACGGCAGAGCGGTTCCACGCTATTGGAATCAATACCGTGGCGGAGTTCATCAACGCCGATCCGATCGCGATGGCCGAAGCGATTGGATACCGTCGAATCACTGCCGAGATCATTGCCGAGTGGCAGATCCAAGCGCGGCTCGCTTGCCAGATTCCAAACCTGCGAGGTCATGACGCTCAGATTCTCGCTGCGTGCGAAGTTACAAACGCACAAGACTTAAGCCGCGCGGATTCGTCAGCGCTTTTTAACCGCGTGAAGCGATTTGTGAGCACGACCGAAGGGAAGCGAATCTTGAGAAACGGCAAACGGCCTGATCAAGATGAAGTATCCGATTGGATCCGCTGGTCACAAGATTCTCGATCGCTGCAAGTTGCGTAACGCGTGTTTCGAAAGAATTCAAACGAACGGAAACGTTCCAAGGCGTTTCCGTTTGTTTTGCGCTTGGCAGTTTCTCACGCGAGTCACAGGTCGCCGAACGAAATTTCAGTTGGAAACTGACTGTTCCGCCTATTAGACTAACGGCTCCAACTCCGGTCCGTCCGTAAATGTGTCGCGGCAATTCAACTACTGGTTTTCAACGCACGCAAGCAATTCAATGAAGCCTGATAACAAAACATTACTGTTGCCGATTCTGTTGATTACGGTCGGTGTCGGACGGTTGCTCTCCACACTTGGTATTGCTCCGGGAATCGATTGGGTCTGGACGCTCGGCCTTGCTGCTGTTGGCATGTTGACTTTCGTGGTCGGCGGATTTGACAAAGTCGCCGTCGTGATCTGCCAGTTTTTCATCGTAGCAAGCTGCCTATCGATACTCCGTCAAACCGGGCGACTCCATCTTGATATTGAAGTGCCGATTCTCGTGATCATTGCTGGAGTTCTGCTGTTGGTTGCACGGGCCCCAACGATCCCCGTTCCAAAATGGGTCGTCGAAGATCCAAATGCAAATCGGCACAAGTGATGTTGATGCGCGAGAACGACTAACTGAATTGCAATGTACTCAGATGGAAATCGTGCCTTCAGAACAGGACCGTGGTCGTGCCGAGTGTGAAGCAGACATTGCAATTGGTCGCTTGCGCTTATTTTATCAGACTCGTGGTGCCTGGGGTGATTACATGGCGAACCTGCTGAATGAACGGTTTGACATCATGGTTGTTCACACCTCGGACATGACAACCGCCGCCGAGTCCTCGTTCCAAGCTGGATACAACCAGCGAATGGCTGAGTACGTCAACGCGACTTATGGTGCCAGTAGCTTCGAATCTGCCATGGAGGATGTCGAAACGTTTCGCATGCAACGGTATCAGGAGTACCTCCGGAATCGCGAGCACGCCTGATAGCAACACGGTTGTTAACGGCAGCGTCTTTTCACAGCAAACAATAGAACCAACAGTCCACTGAAAACCAGCGTGCCGTTTGCT
>JAGQPC010001218.1 GCA_020426925.1 Planctomycetales bacterium
CCCAGCTACATGCCTCCGGAACAGGCGAGTGGTTCGGTAAACGAAATAGGTCCGAGACGGACGTCTATTCTCTAGGAGCGATGCTCTATAGCCTGCTTACTGGTCGGCCTCCTTTTCAGGCCGCGAATCCGATGGATACCCTCAGGCAAGTCGTGGAACAAGAGCCGATTCCCGTGTGCAAACTGAATAGCAATGTTCCCAAGGAACTGGAAACTATCAGTCTTAAGTGCCTTCAAAAGTCACCGACGGAGCGATACGAATCTGCCGGTGAATTAAGTGGCGAATTGGGGCGGTACCTTAAAGGAGAGCCAATCAAATCGCGTCCGGTCAGCACTTTTGAACGTTTAATCAAATACTCAAAGAGATTCCCACTGACAAACGCGTTGCTTTGCATAATCACCATGATCATAAGCGTCCTGTTGTTTCCTCTCGCAACGCTTGATTCTCAAGTTCTCGACGCGTATCAAGACGCCCTTTCTAGTAGCGCACCCTGGTTCTTCATCATTGGATTCGTTCTTGGAATCTGGGTCATCCAAGACTTGGCAATATGGCTTGGATTCAAGACGTTTCGTTCTTTGTCTGCTAGTTCAAAAGAAGGCAGCCGATCACGTTTAGCAGCTGCGGACGTTATCTGGCGAGCTGTTTGGGTCGTGGCGATTGCATTTCCCTTGCTTTGTGTCTTAGTGCTGATCGTTCAATTGATCCGATACGCACGTGGTGACGTTCTATAGTTCTTAGACTTGTGATGACGCGTCGGCGTGAAACTTTGACGCACCTGCGAGCACATGACGAACCATTCTATGCTGCGCAAGCCGACGAGGTTTGTGGACGCGAGCAGGCACGATTCGATTTTCTTAGGGTTGCGTATGAAAACTACGCAGCTGCTCGCAATCGTGCCGTGCTGAAGAACTGTTGAATGTGGTGCACCACCGTTCGCTGCTCGTCTTCGGTTAGCTCCGGGAAAATCGGCAAGCTCAGAACCTCAGCGGCCGCTTGTTCAGTTGCGGGCAACGATCCACTGGCGTAGCCAAGTTCTCGAAAGCACTCTTGTTGGTGCAACGGAACTGGATAATAAACTTCGCTACCAACTCCGCACTGCATGAGATAGTGCCGCAACGAATCGCGTTGGCCATCCAAGACGCGAATCGTGTACTGATTCCAGACGCTCTGCTGTTTTTCGTCTCGCGACGGAATCTTAATCGCATCGCAGATTTCGGCTTCCTGGAACAAGCGATCGTATCGATCAGCGTTTTCAGTTCGAGCTGCAGTCCAATCGGCGAGCTGTTGAATCTTCACGTTCAGAACTGCGGCCTGAATCGAATCGAGCCGACTGTTGATGCCAACCTCTCGATGATAGTAGCGAGGGTTCATTCCGTGTGCGCGAAGGTCTCGCAGTCGAATCGCCAGTGCGTCGTCGGACGTTGTGATCATTCCGCCATCGCCGTAGCCACCGAGATTCTTCGTGGGGTAGAAGCTGGTGCAGCCCATGTGGCCAATCCCGCCAGTCGGCCAGCCGTTGTATTGTGCTCCAATCGATTGGGCACAATCTTCGATCACGACGATTCCCAGAGCTCGCGCCATCGACATGATTTCGTCCATGTCGGCAGGTCGCCCAAACAAGTGGACTGGAATGATCGCTTTCGTTTTGGAGTTAATTGCATCCGCGATTTTGTCGGGACAGATGTTGAACGAGTCGGAATCGATGTCGACGAAAACCGGAGTTGCGCCTAAACGCCAAACGCAACTGGCCGTCGCAAAAAACGTGAAGCTAGGTACGATCACTTCGTCACCTGGCCCGACGTCGATCGCCATCAAAGCCAACAACAGCG
>JAGQPC010001219.1 GCA_020426925.1 Planctomycetales bacterium
TCCTCGGTCATGTAGAAGAGCATCGTTGCGTTTCCGGCGAGCTCCTGAAGTCCGGCTTGTCCATCGCAGTCTGCGTTGAGGGCAGCCTTGAGGCAGCGGATTGCTATTGGCGACTTCGACAAAATCTCACGACACCACTGAACCGTTTCCGCTTCCATTTCCGCATAGGGAACGACTGTGTTGACCAAGCCCATATCGAGTGCTTGCTGTGCATCATACTGCCGACACAAGAACCAAATCTCGCGAGCCTTTTTTTGGCCAACGATCCGAGCCATGTAGCTCGCACCGTAGCCACCGTCAAAGCTGCCAACTTTTGGTCCCGTCTGTCCAAAGACTGCATTGTCTGCCGCGATCGTCAGATCGCACATCATGTGCAAAACGTGTCCGCCGCCAACCGCGTAGCCTGCCACCATTGCGATCACAGGTTTCGGGCACGTTCGGATCTCGCGCTGAAAGTCCAAGACGTTGAGATGTTCCCCACCTTGTTCATCTTTGTAGCCAGCTTCACCGCGAATCTTTTGATCGCCGCCGGCGCAGAATGCTTTTTCGCCTTCGCCGGTCAAGATGACCACGCCAATCGACCGATCTTGTCGAGCCAACTGAAGTGCTTCACGCATTTCGTTGACGGTTAACGGCCGAAACGCGTTGCGTACTTCAGGGCGATTGATCGTAATTTTCGCGATCCCCTCAAAGTGCTCGTAGCGAATGTCGGTGTAGTCTTTTGCGCTCTGCCAATCAAATTGACTCATCAGTTTCCTTTCAACGGTATACCCAGAAACCGACCGATTCGCTCGGCCAGTCGAATTGGTTGTTCAAACGGGATCGCGTGCCCGCAGTTTTCGATTATGTCGCACGAGATGGAGGACGACAATCGTGCCATCGACTGAGCAATTGCCGCGTACTTTTGGTCGCGATCGCCCCCAACAAACAGCACGTTCACGTCTTGCAGACTTGCTAACCGATTACGGTAATTTGGTTGTTCCGCAACCGAAAGCGTTTCGAGCATCTTCGCGGCTTGCTCGGCATCGAAGCAGTTGCGACGTCGGACGAGTTCCAATATTTGATTCTCGGACAGCCCAGAAAAGATTGCTTGCTCGTACCACCATCGCAGGAATTGTTGTTTTCCTTCCGCGGAATCTATTCGCCGA
>JAGQPC010001220.1 GCA_020426925.1 Planctomycetales bacterium
GCGAAGTAGGGGCACTCCTCGAATCACCAACAACCACCTGCGTTGGGTCCGCGACTACGCCACGAGTCGAGCTGACGGGAAAATTCAGATCGAGCTAACGCACAAAGCATTGGACATGGCTGGCATCGACACGATGGGGCTCGACCGCCAAGATCGAAAATACCTCACGACACTGATCCGAGTCTTCGGAGGTGGACCTGCCGGCGTGGAAGCGATTGCTCACACAATGAACGTCGCCACCGACACGTTGGTAGACGAAGTTGAGCCATTCTTATTGCGAAGCGAATTGGTGGTACGCACTCCACGCGGCCGCATCGTCACCGCTAAGACTTACGCTCACCTTGGACTAACGAAGCCGACGGACGACGACGCCAATCCAGACAGCCAACAGGCGCTGTTTTAGATTCGGACTTGCGTTAGTTTGAGTGCATTCCGTTGGGCCGTGGAGAATTCCAGTCTCACGCGGTCGTTGACCGCGTTTAAACAAGAAAAGCAAATGATCATGGCGCGACGTGTTCGCTCAAGAATACCAGGGCAAACATAACTGCCAGACAAAGCAGGCAGCCGACGGACCCAAACACGTACAATCGCTGAGCTGGTTTGCTTTTCTCGCTGATTAATTCAGGGCTGAACAACGCGATCAGCTTGGATATGGGCCTTCGGTCTGCGGGAGGGTTTCTGTCGAACCGAAGCCAGCTGGCAAATGCAAGGAATCAGCAACAGGGCGCGAGTACGCCAACGACGACTATCAAAAACGACAGATACTGATTCATTCTGTTACGCACCCTGGCGAGGAAGGGCAGAGTCAGCTTGTGCAAATACGAATGTGCTGGTGGTACTTTTTTGTCGGAAAACGGGGCTGCGGCGAACACCAGAAAAACCGTGTGTTGCAGCACTCTACACTGTAGCTGTGCACGCGCAAGAGTGATTATTCTCCAAGTGCGCTGCCCCCCTAAAAAGCCAAACACAGCAAGTCTGAAATCTCGCTACTCCAAGCTTGTGCAATGCTTGGTTATGGAGTTAGCGGATTCACGTTGTCCAGATGATCGATTAATAGCGTGTTCAACGGTGAGCCTCCCATCGTCGTGCCGACTGTGTTGGCTCGGTCATGTAACGCGGACATTTGCATCGACCGGTACGTGTCGGGAGTTAGGCGGAAGTTCGCTTGTCCCAATGCCACTTGTTCGGTCGCGACGTGTTCGATGATGACGTAGGTGTCTTCTCTGCTGTTCGCTCCAAAGAACTGTAAGACCCAGTTGCCAGCTAGATCGACGGTAGTTGTCGATTCCGCGATCACAGTGCTGTCGGCCGAATAGAGACGCCCTACTAGAACCGTTCCCGACTTGGCGAATCCTGCAAGAATCGGTTCGGGAGCCAACGAGCCGATCATCTGAGACAACAAAACTTCCTCGCGTTGATTCGAGCTTTCCTCTTCTTCTTCGAACGCACCAAAGTTGTTGAACGAATCAAACGCGTAAATGAACGAGTCGACGACGTGAACGCTCACGGTCGCTGCAGACGAGACTCCCAGCGAATCGGTGATGGTGTAACGGAACGTGTCGATTCCTATGAAGCCATCATTTGGCACATAGCGAATCGCTCCGTCGCTATGCACTGTAATCGTTCCTTTGCTCGGTGGATTGGCGACGGAAACCACAACCGGACCTTCGGCGTCAGAATCGTTTGCTAAAACTTGAATGACGACAGGAGTTTCTTCAACGACCGTGACGGCGTCGCTGACGGCAACCGGAACATCATTCAACCCAAGGACCGTGACGGTAACGGTCGAGTTCGCTGTTGCTCCGTTCTAATCGACATCTTG
>JAGQPC010001221.1 GCA_020426925.1 Planctomycetales bacterium
TCCTGCTCGCGTTTGTCCTTGGCCTCCTGAGCCTTTCGAGCCTTCTCTTGTTTAAGCTGTTCTTCCAGCGCGGCTAGTCGGTCTTCCGCAGCCTTCAATTTAATCGCGTCCTCAAGAGAACGCTTCTTGTCGGGATCAACTCGCGCATCGCCTAAGACTTTAACCGCCCTCGCATTGCTCAGTGCCTTGCTCCACTCATCATCGGCGGTGCTCGCGAGTGCCTCCAGCTCGTCGATCTCTCCTTCTTCCTGTGAACTGAGCGGCTTCGGAGTCGATGACGTGGTCCGTTTGCCTAACTCGCTTCGAAATGTCGCAATGCGTTTGGCTCTGACCTTCAGTGTCGATTCTGGCGTCCGTTTCGCATTGACTATCTTGTTGAGACTGTCAACTAAATCCTCGTGAGCAGCGATGTTGTCCCCGGCCGCCGTTTTGAGCAGGGGTGGAATCTCAGAATTCCAATCGGCGATGGACTGCAACGCACTGTCTACATGAACATTGGATTCGACGAGTCGGTCCCGTGCGCTCTGGAGTTGGGAGCGGATATCAGCCGGCGATGGACCGCGTGGCACGACAGGTGCCGGTGATGGGTTGGTTGTCGTCGTTGCCGGGCCTGTTGCCGGCTGGTTCGTCAAATGGCCGGAGGGCGGCGTTCCTCCCTGGGGCGCCACCGCAGCAGGCTGAGCGGTAGGTTTCGGCGCAAGACCGAAATCCTGACGACACGACGTTACGAGCTGAAGAATGATCCCGAAGATAATGACGACACACACGATCGTAACTACGCCGGTGAACCGTTCGAAAATATATGTAATCCATCTGAGCAAAAACACACGCTTGCCCTCGCACTACGGCCGATCCGGGGGAAAGTTGCCATTATACGAGGGATTTTGCGGATGCCACACTCGCTACATATTTTCTAACGAAGTGTTGTCAAACTCACCGGCATACTCTGGTCCGACGATCGGCGGCGTAGCATCTGGCTTCGCGGACTTTGCGCTCTTGTGCTCTGGCGGTTCGATAATAAAGGCTCCCGGTGCCGTAGGCCACGGTTTTGCACGCAGACGTAAGTACTCGTCGTACGGAATGTGATACGACGATCTCACGGGAATCGATCTTCCGGCGAACTGGGTGTAGCCACTGCCGAATGTGAAGCGAACAAGGCTGGAATGTAGACGCGAGCTGATTGCCCGCAATTCGTCACCGTCGTAGCGAGCCCGTTCCTGTTCGGTAACCCGCACCATACCCTCCTTGGCCAGCATTTCTTCGTAACGATTCGACATGTCGCCGGTTCCCCGCTCGTACGTTTGATGCCAAGTCGCCGCGTGGTCCTTCACCGAACCTGACAATGCTTCAAGCCGTTCAAGTGACATCAAGTCCGACGCGCGAAAGACCTGTTTGACAGCCGTACATGAGTCGATTGTGTCGCCCAAGTCGGTGCCGTCCCGTCTGAGCTGTCCAGCCGTTTGATGGGCACCGATGATGGTTCCGCCCATGTCGCGAAACTGTTCGAAGATCAGCTTGATTCCATCACTGATGATCTGCTGCATTTCGTCAATGAAGAAGTAAACGCGGTTCTGATCCTGCGGTTGATGACTCGCAGCCGTGAACATCGCCCAGAGGAACATCCTCGCGATGGCCGGGGCGTTCGTTGGTTCTACGGCCGAGCGAAGCCACAGGTAGATGACTTGTGGCTCTTGATAAAGGTTGGCCATGTCGATCGCGTTCTCGTGAACGTCACTTCCGTACTGAGGCATTTCTGGTACGACGTTCAGCGGCTGGCTGCCAGCGAGTCGCTTGACGAGGGCGCTCAAGTGTCTGGCTTGCTTCCAATCTTCTTCGTAGCCGATCTCCGAATACCATTTCCGATCTGACAAGTGCGAGCTCAATTCCGTGAAAGAGCGGGCGCCCGTCTCTTTTAGGACGTTATTCAGCACGATCTCGTTCATAGCGGTGAAGTAACCTGCTCCATATTTGATGCCGTAGTCGAGTGACAAGCCTTGCAGCAGTTCCTGCGTCATCTGCTCAACCGACAGCATGGCGTTGTGAGATTGCAGGAATGGGTTGAACGAGAATGTTGACTTGCCGACTTCGTTGGAAATCCAACGGAATCGCATCTTGCCAGTTCGGGCCGCTTCACGACGGCAACTTTCGAACAGTGCCTTGTCCCCCTTGAGATCGACAATCACGACGGTGGAATCTGCCCGTGCGATCATTTGCGTCGCTTGTGGTGCCATCGCCAACGCGGTCTTGCTTGAACCGCTATCGCCAAGGATGTGTCCATGCTGGTCGTGAATCTTTCTGTGGATAAGAACTGGGTAGTCTGCCTTCTCACTCGTTCCCATGAGAATGTGTTCTCGTTCCAACTCGTCGTTCGAATTGATCAAGCGATCGACGTAGTTGTCCCAGTCAGTCGCGTCCGGATCTCGATGGTGTGAAAGCTCTTTTTCGAATCGAGCCAACGTCGTTCCAGCAACTAGCCAAAACGTGCAGCACAGAACGATCGGTCCCGCCAAGCAGATGAAGATAGCGTTCGTCGCCGTCTGAACGGTAAATGAGCTGCCGTGTTGCCCCGCTGTCGCTGGATTTGGGCAATGCACGCCGAAGCCAAACCCAATCACGACAAGAGTCATCGCCCACAGCGCCCATCGGTTCCACGACAATCGAAGCCACTTGGTGGGAAAACGGAAGATACCAGCAGCCGGCAAGTTGTAGATATCGTAGGTAGCGAAAACACGTATTGCTCGTAGCGTTGCCTGCCACGTTTCATCAGGGTTGGGCCACGGAACGAACATGAATGCCAGCGCGTGCCAGGCTAACCAGACGAGGTGAACGCCAACTGCGTAGGCGAATGGCCAGAGCAGCATTCCAGCACCGGCCCAAGCAAGGATCATCAATGAGACTGCCCAAGAAATCCCAATCAGCACCAAGCCCACCGCAAAGGTTATAAGTTCGGGGCAGTCGAGCGAAAATCCTCGTTGTACGAACTCCGGCAGGTTGAACCGCCATCGTTTCATCGTCTCGTGGTCTACCGTCGGCCCGACGAGTATCCAAGCGGCGCACTGCTTTGCCATTAAGCAACACGTAATCCAGGCAACGACAATCGCGATCTCCAACGACCAAGCTCGAAGCTGGCTGATGAGTTCCCAAGCTACTCCACCCAGACCGCCGGCCAGCAAGCCATAGCCGATTAACGCGTCACGGCGTTGCAGCGCACCCGTCAGGCGGCGGATCAACAGCCAACCGCCATAAGTGATGCAAGCCGAGATATACGCATCGCAGAATATCGGCAGCACGGAGCAAAATCGGTGCGTCACGGAGGAGAGCGTGAGCATCACGGGCAGGATTCCAAACAGCATCAGGAGCGTGAGCCGTCGTTCTTGACCAAGCGAGAGTGGTCGAGTCCGGTAGTTGAGTTCCGTCTTCTCGGTAGAGGGCAACGCTGCGACATCGAGTAGATCGTCGGCTTGCTCAGGGAACAGAGTAAACATCATTTCTTCCTTAGCATTAGGAGGTCTTTGAGTGCCGGGATGACGACCGCCGTCACCTCGATTGGATCGAATGAATTGCCGATGCGGCGAAGAATCTTCCACTGCTGTTCCGATGTCGCAGTGAGCACCGTGATACGAAATTTGCCTGCTTGCATCAGCGCGACGAAATGTGGCATGCCTTTTCGCTGTGCGATGAGCCGACGTACGCGTGTGCGAATTCGATGTGCGGCACCGCCACGATCGACAACCAGCAATTCCAATTTGATGACGCCGTCATCCTCGACGAGTGTGTAGTTTCCATTGCCTTTGCCGGGACGCGTGAGTTCTGGGTAATCCTCGACGAACTTCTCTTTAGTCAGTCTTTTCAGTCGGTTCTCGACGCAGTAAGTTGCGATGGCGAGATAGACGGGTAGTGTCTGTTCCGTCGGCAGCTTCGGCGTACGCGGATTTTCGTCGTTCAATCCAAGCCCGCGTCGCGTCATCGTGTAGTAGGATTTTCCTTCGTCGAGTTCCGTTCTTCTGATTAGTTTTCGCTCTTCCAATCGTCGCAGCACGCGGTCTACGTTCCTCAGTCCCGTGTCATCGTCGAAACAATGCTCTCGCAACAGCTCGTTGGTCCCCACTCGATAACGCGTGATAAACGCCAAGATTTGCTTGTCCCGGCCGTTCAGGTAACGTTTGTGCTTCTTCATTTCGCGTTCCCGCTACCAGATTTCGTACTTGAGATTGATGGACGACAGACCTTCGTGAAGCTCTTCCAATCGGCTCGGCGGATAATCACCGCCGTACTCGACGGCACGATGTAACTCGCCTTCGTCGTTTGTCAGGGTCGCGTCCGGACGTGCTCGTAGCGGCCAATCGCGGGGAAGGCGGTCTTCGCTGATCCAATTTCGGGCTGAGAGCCCATTTGTCCTGTACCAAAGGTAGACCTCCGCAACATGCAGGTCGTGCGTCATCTGTGTCAGCTTCACCGAGGGAGCTCGACCGCGACCAAACATTGCGACGGTACGAGCACTCGCGAACACGAATGATGTCATCGAAGCGGCTTTCGCAGCACGTCGGTGAAGTGTTCTCGACAGCTCCCAGAAATCGGGAGTCTCGTCCTGCGGCGACCAACTCAACAGTGGCTGATGGAGTTCAACTACGCGGCGAGCCAGCGATCGGTGAATCTGTAGCCAGTTGCTTGCGTCCAGTTCAGTCATGGATGCCTTCGCTCGACTCCTGCCCCATTTGGTGTCAGACCACCAAGTGCGAGCTACCTGCGTCAACGAAAGCACACGAACATCGTTGGCGAGCGCACGCAAGATTTGCTCTTCGTACCGTCTCATTTCTTGCCCTTTTGCTGATTCGTCGGCCGACCGGATTCACGGTTGCTAAGTAGCGGGCCGTCAACCTTGGTCTCGTCGTCAACATTTGATTTGGGAGGAGCGACGTTGTCCTCACGTTTTCGCGGAAGCTTCGGTGAGCTTCCGCCGGTCGATTCGCTCGGGTTGGGAAGTCGGTTTCCCGTCTCCGCGAGCGTCTGTTGTCGCTCTAGAAAATCTAGCGCCTCGTGAGCACCGGCAAGCACCGATTCGAAAGCCCTTTGTCGTAAGTATTCGAAGAAAGTCAGCACGTTCATGTCTCCGCAAATTTCGGTACAGTTCAGTGCTGAAATTGTTGCGGAGAGAAAGCTGTCAAAAGGCCGACTTTGGGGCTATTCTGGGACGGGTGAGCGCGCGCCAAAGGTGTCAAAAACGTGCCCAAGACTTGGAGCTTGAAAATGCGACCGGCTGTTCCACAAAAAAACGCAGGTAAAAATACCCTCAAGTCGATGTGAAATAGGCGTTTAGCGTCTATTCCTGACCATTTTCATATGACACAACGATTGATCCCCCATTTTGCGTCGAGCAACGTTGTGTCCGGCCGGCGCACTAATCCGAATCCACATTGGCTACCAGCATCGGGCAGAGCATGCCGAATCATGATCGCAAATCGATTCGATTCCGAGGCAAATCCGAGCCGGTTTTGGACACATTTCGGGTGCGTGGCCGCACTTATTTCGCACTCGAAAGGTTGAGCCGACGTGGAGCCTATCGGGTGTTCGATCAGCATGCTGGACCACATGGGGACTACCGAATTCTCTATCAGCTTTCGAGGTCAAAAACGACTCAGCAATCGATCGAAATTCTGCGTCGACTTGGTGGCCCAAACGGCAACCGCAACTTCCCCGGCATCGTCGATTTCGTCCACGAGAAAGACGATCTCTTCATTGTCGTCGCGTGGGTAAATGGGACGAATCTCCGGAGATATCTCGATGCAATTCGTGCCCAAGAAACACCCCGACCGAGCGTTTACGAAGTAGTTCGACTAGTGCGAGGTTTGGTGCATGGTGTCGCACACTATCATCGTCGAACGAACATTATTCATGGCGATGTTTCGCCTGCTAACATCATCATCACGAGCGGCACAACGCAACTCGTACTTGTTGACTTTGGTTCGGCATGGCCTATTGAGAGTACGGCAGCAAGGGCCGTTGGCGACGGAGTGACAGAGCCATATGCCGCACCTGAGAGAATTGCTGGTCATGCTGCCGAAGACTTTCGCTCAGATGCTTTTTCGCTGTCTGTTATCGCCTATGAATTGCTGACGCTTAAGATTCCGTTTGGCGGATTGGGCGGACGTGCTGGCACGCCGAACCTATCTGAAAAAATGACGGGAGCTTACGAAGCACCGTCGAAGCTCACTCGCATAGAGCGACTTCCCCGACGCATCGCAAAGCTCGTTGATGCTTGTATCGGACAAGGACTCGCGATGCATCCAGATGACCGATTTTCTACGACCTCCGAGTGGATCGCTGCGTGGGACGAGCTGCATTTCGCTATGAAGAACGGACAGCAACTCAGTCGTTTTGAAACATTCGTCGTCGACAAAATTGGCGCAATCTACGGCTTGATACGCCGCAAACCGGGCGATTGACCTGTATCAAACCTCATTCCAGGACAGCCCGCAATCCCATTCGAACTGAGTCACGATGTGGCGGTGCCGAGCCGAATCGATCACCGCAATCGCAGCGAAAAATCTGGTCCGAGTGACTCTGCAGAACCACAACGTGTTCGCCTGCTTTCCGCAACGAGTTGACTTCGCGAATCGATGTCACGACG
>JAGQPC010001222.1 GCA_020426925.1 Planctomycetales bacterium
CGCCGGAGTCGCCCGCGAAGCGGACCGTTGCAGATTCGAGATTGATTACGTCTTTTGTTGGAGTTTGCTCGGTTGAGGTCGCCATCTGTACTTTCGCTTTTCCCGCGAACTTAAAAAATAAGAGTTGTAAAAACCAGGAACACGGACCGGTAATCAGCCCAAAGCACCTTCTCGTTGCGAATTTGTCTGATCAGGAGACGGAGGCAGGTTGTAGACGAACTCCGGAAAATGCTCGACCAAGTAATGAAGAATCTCGGTGGCCTTCACAATTCCGGTCGGGCGGTTGGATCCGTCTACGATTGGCAGACGACGGTAACCGCCCGTCGCCATGCGCCGAACCGATTCGCCGACCGTATCCGATTCCGCCACAGTGACGGGCTCCTTGGCCATGACCGATTCGATAGGCAAGTCCAGATTCGACTTGGCCGCCAGCAAACGCAAGGCGTCGCGTTCCGTGAAGATACCAATCAGTTTTCCGTCAGGATCACACACAACGGCGCTTCCGCGTCGCTCCACCTGCATGGTGTCGATGACTTTCCGAATTGACACATCCGGTGGAAACGACGGAGGAGTTGCCCCTCTTACATGTCCAACGTGATCCGTCTGCAGATTCAGTTCAAAGGCCACAGTTCTACCTTTTGGGATGGGCCACCGCGAAGCGTGTACGCGTAATAATAGTGTTGAACAGTGAACAGAAAGAAGTGTTCCGTGGTTGGCGAGTTTGCCTGCGAGTCCGCCTTTAATTGCTGAAGCTCGTTCGCCGAACAGTATCTGTTGAAGCCGCCATCTTCACTAAGCCGGAATCTACCACGACGCGAAAATCCTTTGAAGGACAAATACAAGCCGAATCGCCCCTTTTTTAAAACTTTGTGTGCAGTTCTCTGTCAGAGAGCTAGCGATTATTGGGCACGTCTGGACCAGCGAAGAACTTTGTAATGTCGATGCCACCCTTCTGATCCTCCTCCAAAAGCTTAAGTCGCGTTTCAACTCGTTCCATGCGGCGAACGAGCTCTGGCAGCAATCGAGGCGCTTCGTCGGCTGGGGTTTGACGAGGCACCTTCGGATACCCGAGCTGCCGCTGCAATGCGGCGAACAGGAGCAAAGGGTCTTTTCGACGCGTGGCCCACGCTATTTGCCCCTCTTGCTCGCCAAAAAGCGGGCTTTTAAGACTGTCACTCGTCACCGCATCGTCGATGGCGATACCTCGCTTCGTAAAATAGTGGCGGCTGCGGACAAAAATCAGGTCCGCCGTGTCGACGAGCCCGATCTGTCGGCGAACTGTCAAGATCCAGTTACGCCAGGCTTCGTCAAATTGAGGATCGAGTGCTATCGCTGCGAAACCTTTGTCATAATTCATTCGATTGCGACACAATGCTTCGAACTGATACAGAAACAAGCCTTGCTCACTGGCACCATCACGTTTGTATTCGGCTTCCTTGGCCAGGATTGCAAGTGCCACTCGCATGTCGAACCGGCCACGGTCATCTTCCGCCTCCTGAATGACGTAAGTCTGAAACGGCGTGAAGTAGTGGGCAAGCTTCTTCATCGCAGTACCGAAGCAGCCAGTATGCCGAAGCTCCACAAGTAAGAACTCGACCGCCATGGGCAGCTTCGTCGTCACCAGCAGTTCGTGCCGGATCGTCGACATCAAATCCTGCAACGTGACGCTTTCGTCCAGTCGTTCAATCAAAGCCTGGAAAAAATGAGCCTGCTCGACATATTCCTCTCGCGATAACCTCATTCCATAGCTTGCTTTCGAGCCGCACCGTCTCTAACGGACAGCTTGTCAATGCGAGACTTAAGATGCTCGTCCAAAAACCTCCCCGCCGCATCCATCGCATCACCATCAAAAAATGCTTCCATGTGGCCACCGTCCTTCACAACCAACATCTCGGTCACAACCTGTTTCTCGGCGAGCAACTTTTGCAGTTCCGCAGGGCTCTTTAACGGAACCAGCCGGTCGTTTTCGCCATGGAAGAAAAAAGTTGGCGGCGCATTTGCTGACACAAACGCCGTTGGTGACGCGTCATTGTATTGATCCGGAACTTGGTCGCGACTACCGCCCAACCAGTAAGCGAGCGAACGACTCTCCTTCGGAAACGAGCGAAACTCACAAGGACTTCCACCGGCGACGATGGCGTGAAGCCGGACATCTGGAGCTCTCTCTTCCGGCAACCTAATCGGATTTGTCGCCGCACGCATTCCCAGCAAACACGCCAAGTGACCGCCCGCAGAATATCCGTACGCCGCGAGTCGATCGGTATCGACGCTATAGCGATCTGCGTTAGCGGCAAGCCAACCCAACGCCGCCTCACAGTCATCGAGCTGAGCCGGGAACTTGTGCTTTGGAGCAAGCCGGTAATTGATTGTCATCACGACGTATCCCTTGCGAGCAAGCTTCATCGCGTGAACAGCCATATTGAATTTGCTACCAGACATCCACGCTCCACCGTGGATCATCAAGACGCCCGGGGCGCTGGTTTGCGACGCCGCTGGCTGATAGATATCTGCTTTCAGACTGGCTCCATCGTGCGTGCAGTAGATCACATTGCGGTCAATGTTTAAGCGATTCAGCCGCTTTGATGCCACAACCGCTTCAGTTTCATCAGCCGACGCGAATACACAACAGCATGCAACCAGCAAAACGCTGCTAAAGAAAACTCTCGCGGGATAATCGAGTCTCGGCATTGGCCCAACACTCATGATCGATGTCTCTGCCAGATTACGAATTAGGTTTAGGGGCTTTCTCTGACTACGGAGATTCCACCGATTCACGTGGCGTGATTACGTGATTGGTGGTCGAGCGCAAGCGAGCCCCCAGCTTCAAATTCCCGGGGGCCCGCTTGCGCTCGGCTGGGCTCGTTTGCGCTCGGTTCCGGGCACCCACACTGTTAACAACGGTCCGCCGGTCGTGAGAAAGTCCTTTCGTTTTAATCCAATCCGGCGACTGGAGGCAACGTGATTTCGGAACCGGACTCTAATTGATAGCGGAACCGGCCACATCCTTGCTTGCCCAGCCAACCGCTCAATTGCTCAACGACATCCGCTGCCTTGTCTGCGTGTGCTTTGAAATTCACATACAAAGTGCCACCAACGACCTTCGTCTTGAGCTGGTCAGCCGCCAATTGTGCAGCTTTCGCAGCGGCGGGAACCGCAGCTGAAATTTCATTCGCACTTTCTTCGCTTTTGGCGTCGCAGACGACGGTCACCGTACCTGGCAACGTCGGGTCTTTGTGGGCGAACGGCAAAACGTCCGGCACAACACGCACGGCAGAAGTCAACTTTAGCGGCACCGGCAAACCTAAATCATACGTAAGCTCAACAAAGTAAGCCGTCCAACCAGACTTTGGAGCTTCCAACTTTCCGACAAACTCTCCATTCGCCTCGGCCGACAGAGGGCTGCTGGTGTATTTGCGGCCAAGCGTTTCGACTCGGAAATCACGAGCTTCCGGATTTGTCGCTTGCCATAGCTTGACTTCCTTCGGCGCAGTCTGCGAAGACACTCGGATGCCTCCGTCCTCTTCCATGGCCCAACTGTATTCTGGCAGCGGAACACCGTGCACCAAACATGCGTAAAACGCCGTCAAAGACTCGATCGCATCAGTCCCGTCCAAGCCGTGGTCACCGTTCGGTACGTATCGCAGGTACTTCGGGCCCTTCAATTTATCCCAGTAGAACTTCGAGGAATCAGGCAAAAAGAACTGATCACCCGCCGCATTCAACACAAGCTTCGGCATCGTCAGTCTATCGACGTGGTAATGCGGGTCGACGAGTTGATAGAGCTCTTTCAGCCGCGGATGGTTCATTCGCACCATGATGTCGTGCTGAATGTAGTTTCCAATTGCCGGAGCCCAAAAACCGTACGCAGCAAAATGGTGACGCATAGACTCGTCGGCGTTCAACACATCGATCACAATCGGAACGATCCCAACCACGCGTTCATCAAAGGCACCAGTCAGCCACGTCGTCCAGCCTCGTTTCGATCCTCCTGCGACAACGAACTTTTCAACTTTATCGATATCTGATTTCGCAGTGAATTCCGTCAACGCATCCATCGCTCGGACGGCACTTTTGACCATTGGATTACGAGCGACCCAATTCGCGTCGCCAGTTTTGATGTATTGGTCCCACGTGTAGCCAATTAGATCGTCTTCCACTCGCTGCTGGCCATCGTTATGAAAAACCAGCGGCTGATTGGGGACCATTCGGAGTTCAGCGACAACCGTTCCCGTCGCCTTCGCGATTTCAGTTATCATCGGATTGGCGCGTT
>JAGQPC010001223.1 GCA_020426925.1 Planctomycetales bacterium
CACACGTGTGAGAGAAAAAATGGGTGAGATTCAAGTTGCTCGTGACCTGCCAGAATTGGATGACAACGTCGTAGTATTTGCCCGTATCTTCAATACCGTTTGGGTGATAGTGGAGGAAAAGCTCAAGGACGGCACCGTGATCGTAAGCCATGCAGGAGGCGGCCCCCTTGAGGACAAGGCTTATTTCGAACAGTCCATGAGCGTCGCCGGGGGTATGTTTGCGATTTCAGGAAACGAGTCGGTTCTGGAAGTTCGAGTGAACCGTTCATAAAGGTGAAAGAGACCACCGAGGAAGCTGGGGTAATCGAACTGTCCGCTAGTCTGAACAGAGCCCAGAGTTTAGTCGGATTCGGCAAGAGACCATTCGAATTCGCCCGTATACCTCCGGCATATTCCGTCGAGAAATACTGCCCTGTCGTGTTTTGTGTGGAACTGGAATATTTCGGTCTCACCGTCCAAGAAGCGAACGGCTACGAGATACTTGCCATCACGTTGGGAATAGGACGCTTCTGGCAGTTCAACTTTGGCGACCATAACTAAATCCGTGGGTCCGAAGAAGATTGCTCTTTTCATATTATCACGCAGCGATGTGCGTTCGTCGAGGAGAGTCGAGGAAACTGGAAAGTCATCTCGGTGCAAAATTCTCCAACGCCTCTTGATTCAATGCGACGAACCTGGGCTCCCCTAACCGGCCAAAGTGCGCGCGAGCTTTCTGCTTTCGACGCTCAGGACACGCCCACATTATGCACTTCGGGCTCGTCGAATTCGGGCTTCAGTCGCGGGGACGTTCCGTCGTCGATTTGACGGCGCAACTTCAGCGGTCGAATTCACCGCTCGCAGTTGTGCGAAAAGTTAAGCTGCTGAAGTTGGTCCAACCGATGCGGCGAAAGAAAGCTTGAATCTGCGGTCGGTGAAATAGACCTCTGCGTTTTTGCGGTTTCATCCTCTGTACACTGGACAGGTCCAATGTCGCCTTAGATTAGCGCTCGTTGGCGCGCATCGGTTGATGCCTCCCATGGATTTGAATCTCGCAGCTACGTGCACAATGACGACATTACGCACGAAGCTCGGGGCAAAACGAGCCTAGAAGACGGAGACGGATGCCGAACCCAAACCGGCCACTAGCTGACCATCCTCTGTAACGACAGCTTGACCAGATTGCGAAATTTCTTCCAAAACCTGGAGTTTCTGGCTTGGCGTTCTAACGCTTGGGTTTGGCGGACGAATGGCACTAGCTTAAGCACTGACGCCGCCGTGCTAGCTGCCGTTTTTCCGGGCGAATTAGCCATAGCTCTTAATCCGAACGCCTTAAGCTAGTGCCATTCGTTTGGCGGACCGACGCAGTTTCGTGCGCCGAAGAAATCGCCGCGCAAGGCGCATCGGTCTCCAAGATGTGCACAGACCGATGCAGTTTCATTGCGGGTCCCAATTGCCAGAGGTCGTCGGCACCCAAGCAGATTCCGTCAGACGTGTTCAAAATGAATTCCCAGCAAAACGCGAATGAATTGGGTGCCAGGCAAATGCCGCATCAATTGATTATTTACGTTTTTCGATAATTCAGGGCAGTCCCCGTACCACCGCGATTTTGCCGATTTACGGTTCGTTCCAAGATTGGCTTCCGAGCGGTCTGAGTCTGGACATATGCGCCGCGCCTTTCACATAAAATGCCTGCTGGCGGGGCGACTTGTGCTCAATTGTTGCGATATTTTGAGAAATTTCTCAGTAGTTGGGAATGAATCCAAACTTTCTTCGAGACTAGTACAAGAGGCTTACGGTGAATGCAATAAGAGAATTTGACACTGATCAGCTGTTGCAATCGGCGGCGAATGGGGACGACGAGGCAAAGGAGTTGTTGCTAGTCCGGCATCGCGAGCGATTGAAAAAAATGATCGCGATCCACCTTAACCCGCAACTTGCAGCAAGGCTTGACGCTTCGGATGTCGTGCAAGACGTTTTGATCGTAGCGAACCAAAAACTATCCGAATACCTGAAGGAAACACCGATCGCGTTCTATCCGTGGCTGAGAAAAATCGCAATTGGCCGCCTAACTGATCTATACCGTCATCATGTTCAGATTGAAAAGCGATCCACACATCGAGAAGTGCCGTCACTGTCCATGTTGAGTGACCATTCGGCCGACCAGTTGGTCCAGAGACTTGTCGACAATCAGGACTCACCGAGCCAAGGATTCATGTTGGTGGAATTGAAAAAACGCCTTCGCAAGTCTTTGGACACACTGCCCTTTACCGCTCAGGGCGATTGCACGTTAAGTCAT
>JAGQPC010001224.1 GCA_020426925.1 Planctomycetales bacterium
CCGATCGATTTGAGATCAGACGGCGCGGACGAAAAACCGTCATTCCGTGGTTGGATTGTTCAGAATTCCGCCGGACGAAAATCTGTTTCGTGCCGCTAGTCGTATACAGCCGCTACGATGATGCCGAAAAGGCTTCGGTCAACTGGAAACTCAGATTTGTTGGAGCGACGCGCATCTTGCCGGATAACTACGGAACGGATGTTGGCGAATTGGCTGATCTCATGAACGCATACCGCTCCCAATCACTAAACGCGACCGCCACTGCCTAATGTGATCGGACAAACGCACACTCGCATCCAACTTTAAGGCACAGTCCTTTCGAGCGACCCGCTTGAAAAACTAGGATCTCTGTTGATCAACGTGAGAACCAGGTCGTGGAGCTGCCTAAGTAGTCCTTAAGCGACTTCTTGGCACGGTGAACCAGTCCGCGCACGGCGCCGTCTGTTTTCGAAAGTAAATCTGCGGTGGAATCCAAATTGCGTTCTTCGATGCAGTACTTCAAGACGGCTTCGCGCTGGTCGTCGGGTAACTGAGCGATGCCAAGTTGTAGCGCTCGGACCATTTCGTCCTTCGCGACCGCCATGCTTGGCGTGGTTCCCGCCTCGTCAGCGAGCAAGGCAACGAGCTGGATTGCAGATTGCGAAAAGTCCTGATTCGGCTGCTTCTCAACTCGCTTATAGTCCCCACCTCGCTTTTTTCGGCTTCGTTCCCTCAGCATTGTTGTGAGCCGATTGTCTGCTACACGATTCAGCCACGCCGACCATGGGCCCTTATCCGGATCGAATGACGATATACCCTGATGCACATCTACAAACACCTCTTGAATTACATCATCGGCATCGAAATCGGCTAGCGGGTACATGGCCATTTTAGAAGCGATTCGTCTGCTCAGCATTCTATGACTAGAAACGAGTAGCCGACCAAGCGCGTCCAGATCACCATCCATTGCAGCTTCAAGCTCAGCTCTGTCTTTGTCAACCACGTTTTTGCTCCTACGAGTTCGAGGCGACGCCTCACGCCCCTTAGTTCAGCGCCGGCCCGACCTGCAGGTATGATAACGCCTAACGAGAATGAACCAAGGTAAGATTGTATCTCAAGAGCCCATGATTCGGCCGACCACCCACTGACATTAGCTGCAGAGGTCTGCAGTACCGATTTCGGGAGCGAGTTTCAATGAGAACTTGCTGTACGAGTGACCCTGGCGACGACTATTTGAAATTTCCCAATCAGCGTAGATGCGAAATATCACCCGCAGGAACAAATGGACTTGGATCGTCGCGAACAAAGTGCGACCTCGGACAACGCAACGCCAAAGTTGTGTTTGGCAACACCTTTAACATGGCCGATCTCTTTGCGCTGTCAGCGACGGAACGTCAGCCTTCTGCGCACACGGACCATATCGGAATGAATGCTGGCTAACTACTTTGGTAACATTACTTCGCGGGATACGATTGCAAATCGCTTGCCGCCCACCTTAGCGACCTGGGACTGATAGCGCCGTTCGGTTTCTGTAAGCTACGCCTGTTTCGTGACCTCGTTCAAGATTTTCGTTTTCCGCCGAATGACGTGCCATGAGGCACTCCTTTCTGGGCAGAGCGAGAGTCGTTAGCTCTTGTTTTGAACAGCAATGCTCCATGACTCTTCTTGCCAAAAAAGATTCTCGTTTAATCGGACCGGTCAAACCAGGGGAACTTCGACGCAACCTGAATGGCCACAATCACCGAAACCGTGCGCGTGGCAATCTGCCGGAATGTGGCCGGGCGCCCGTTCCGATTTCCGAGTCCCACTACTTCCTGACAGCTTTTGTTCACGAATCTGTTCCGTCTCGATAAAGAGCCGTTAACACNNNNCGGTGATTTTGGTCCGAGTGGGTCACTTGCTCCGCGCGAAATATTGAAGGTGCGAATCCTCTACCTAGAATCGATCGCAACGAGCATCGAAGTCCGAGGGGATTAGTCATGACCGCCGCATTGCCCAGAAACTACCGCATGAAGCGGAATGTTTATGCTGCGTTCGGCCAAAACGGTCTCCCCAGTCGCAACGAACTGCACAATTTCTTCCAGCAGCACGGGCTGCCTGGAGGCTCCCGAAAATACTTCACGGCACTCTATTCGAATGAGCG
>JAGQPC010001225.1 GCA_020426925.1 Planctomycetales bacterium
GAGCAAAAAAACGAGGTTGACCTAATGTTGGTGTCGTTTTGAAAGGAGTCTGCCTTGTATGTTCCAAAATAAAGAATGTCTTTGATACCGCGCGAAGACACGACTTCTGAATAGGCGCGGCGAGGGTCCGACATGTTCGTTGCCGTAATTTGCAAGCGACGTCCACGTAACTTCGACACGGTGATGTGGTGTTCGCCAATGAGGGCGCGAATTGTCAGTTTGCCTTTGTTGATTTCTAGATGAAACGGTTTGCCACTGTGGAGCGCGCGAATGTCGTCGTTCGTGAGTGGCGAATCGGGGAATTCCGAGACTCCATTTGAAACCACGTCCGACTCAACAGCGACTGGCGAGGCGAGACCGTTTGCAGAAAAGACTCGTTTCGTTTCAAGAGACTCGAGATTGAGAACGCGTTTTCGATTCTTTGTCATCACTATGTTCCTTCAAGAATAAACTTGCTTCTAGATCGTGGAAGAACCAATCTTCCACATAAGCTTTGGTGAGAAAACGCACGAAAAAGTGCAAAGCCGATTCAAGAAAGTTTTGCTCGGAGAGTCTGCCTCATGTGACAGCACTATATTGATGCCGATGACTTTACTTTGTGGCCGCGTCTGGTTCCACTTCATCCGCACCGCTGACATGAAGGAGCCATGATCGGTCGCGAAAACCTCGAAACGACAAAAGAAAATTGGCACGTATGAGAGGACGTTCTGCCAAATAGTCACTCATATCTGGCGTATCCACGAGTTCCGCGATGAAGTCCTCCACATGGTCCGGGGCATCGTCGACGAGCAATGCCTTAGCGATTTGGAATCGTACACCGGGCCGATGTTCTATCGAACCGTACAGATGCTGCCGAAGCTCGGCGACCGCGCGCTCGCGTGGTAGTTTTCGTAGGGCCCGCTTTACTCGAGAGAGTCCCTGGTCGAATAGAACGCGATACGTTGTCGAATCACCTCCGAGTTCCTTGAACCGATCTGCATGTCGAACTGAGTCCGCATAGGAACGAAATGCGGCGAAGTTATCCTGCTTGAGTAGCTCAAAAACACGTCCTTGACTGATCAGGTGTTGGCTGAACTTGAAGTTGAGGTCAGCGTCGCTGGGGTCATCTCGTATTAATCGCTGATAAAGCTGTTCTGCCTCGGAGAGCGTTTTGTCCGCAGCGTTTAGGTGGATTACTTGTTTCGATGGCTTATTGGCAGCTCCGTTCGCCATCGAGCCGTAGCACGCGCCAACGTTTGACAAGGCTTCTGCCAGGACCCGTTCGATGCGATCCGCAGACTGTGGCCAGCGCCCAATCTGCTCTCGACAATAAGCCACACACGACAAATAGTGTTGTTCGGCGTCCGCTGTCAGTTCCGGATCAGAATTGACAACACCTTGGAGATCAACCGAACGTGCCAGACCATGGAGATGTTTGGCTCGCACGACGACCCCTTCGGGTGTTTGCGGATTGACGCTGTCCCACTTCGTTAGCTGATCCTCAACTTTGTCATGAATTAGCGCCAGAAACCTTAACGCAGTGTTTTTTGTACGGTTGTCGTTTGGCCAATTCGCATCCAGCTCAAAGAACATTTGATCGAGCATCTCAGTCGAGACTTCCAAACCTTCCACAAAGCCTCTCGTAGCAGCTGCTTCTCGCCGTTTGGCCTGATTTGCAAAGTAACTGGCCAAGCAAGTGGTGGTAAGTAACGCAAAAATCAGTCCGGCTTTAATTGGTTCGCGTTTGCACCAACGCCACGCACGCGACACGGCAGTCACCGGCCGCGCTTGAATGGGACGACCGGATAAGAATCGCTCCAGATCATCAGCTAAGGCCGCGGCGGATGAATACCGACGGGCTGGCTCCCTTTCGAGGCATTTGAGACAGATCGTTTCCAGATCTTTCGGAATCGTTGGGTCCAGTTGGGCTGGACTCGGCGCGTCTTCAGTGCGAACCTGGTGCAGCACCATGGACCTGCTTCCACGAAAAGGTCGTTCGCCCGTAAGTGATTCATAGAGAACGACGCCTGCAGAATAAACGTCCGTGCGCAGATCAACGTGCTGCGATTGACCGGCGGCTTGCTCGGGCGACATGTATTCGGGAGTACCCAGGATTTGCCCATCAGAGGTAATGGTAATTTCACTCGCGTCGGTCTTGGCCAGGCCGAAGTCGGTGAGATAGGGTTTATTGTCACCGTCTAACAAGATATTGCTGGGTTTCAAGTCGCGATGAACGACGCCGTGTTGATGAGCATGATGCAAAGCCCATGCAATGGTGGCGCAAAGTCGAGCCGCCTCGTTCTTGGTCGGCTGTCGTTCCTTTAGCCAGGCAGACAGAGTCGTGCCTTCAACAAAGTCCGAAACGATGTACACACGATCGTCATAACGTCCCACCTCGTAAACAGTAACGATGTGGTTGTGCCGGAGTCGCGCAGCCGTCTTCGCCTCGCGCAAAAACGCTTCGTTTTCCTCCCGTGACAGATGCGAGTTGCGAGGCAATTTAAGAGCTACGATGCGGTTCAGCTTAGTGTCCCTGGCCTTGTAGACCGAGCCAAAGCTGCCAATGCCCACGCGTTCGATCAGTTGGAAATGACCGAATTCTCGATTTTCGGGCGGCTGATAGGAGTCACTTCGATCCGGAATCAATAAATTGAATGAGCAGCCACAGGAATCACAGGTAACGTTTTCCAGTTCCGCCACCAGCAAGATTGGATTCCGACAGTGCGGACAACGGACATGAAGTCCTTGCTGGGAATCTTTCAGTAACCCCATTCCCGAGAGCACGTCAGCGTCCAGCCCCTGCTCAAGGTGGTCGTTTTCAGCTTCATCGTGTTCTAGTAAGGAGCGAATTTCCTTCAACAAGGCGTGATTCTCGCCGCATTCATCCACCAACCAGGCATCTCGCTGATCAGCTGGAACTTCCAACGCATCAAGGAACATGCGTTGCACACGCTCTGGATTGGGGCCAGCATTACTCACTTGCTGGATCCTCGTCTGTTCGCATCGTGCGATATAACCACGCCTTGGCAAACCTCCAGTCGCCTTTGACGGTACGTACCGAAACTTCCAACTGTTGAGCAATCTCTTCGAATGTGAGGCCTCCGAAGAACTTCCATTCAACGACTTGAGCGGCCCGAGGATTCTGTTTCGCTAACACGTTTAGTGCGTCGTGCAAATCAAGTGCATCAAAAGGATTGGCGTCATCCGTCACTGAAACGTGCAATGGTTTTCCGCGTCCTTCAGGTCCACCTCGTTTTAAGGCCTTTCGCTTGCGGGCGTATTCGACCAACAGACGGCGGATGATGACAGCACCGGCGGCCAAAACCTGTGCCCGGTCTTCGGCATTGATATTTTTTTGATCGAGCAAGCGCAGATAAGCATCGTTGACCAAAAGTGTGGGTTGGAGCGAATGGCCGGGTGTTTCGCGCGACAACGCTTGCTGGGCAAACTGACGTAGATGAAGGTAAATCGAGTCTTGCCATTCAGGGCGGTTTTCTGGATGAGTTTCAGTCATTCCCCGTTGCTCCTCGTACGTCGATGCAGCGGCTGCCGGCGCCATGATGGACAATCGCCGCACGCGAAAGATGATCCCATCCGCGTATTTTTCCGTAATCCCCACTTTTGACAAGAGTGTCGGATTCACACTCTACGATTCACAACAGGTAACGTAGTAGGCCGTGGCCTGGCAGAATCT
>JAGQPC010001226.1 GCA_020426925.1 Planctomycetales bacterium
CGCAAAATCCGCCGATATGGACTCAATCAAGACGGAGTCGTTCCAAATCCCTAGAGTGTAACGTGCCGCTGTTGATCACCTGTGGCAGGTTTTGGTCGCCTCGTTATCGGCGAGACCTTGCAGGTATGTCGGTCACATGAATTTCATCGACCTGCATGCATTCAATACGGCGAACTCGTTCGTTAAAGTCACAATGCATCGGCTATTCCTCGTAATGGCGGCTGCTAAACGCCATAATCGGTTTGCCGTAGCCAGTGCGATCGACCAATAGTCGGCATTGAGCGCCAGTGGTCGATCCGTTGCCAACCACGCGCCGAAAGCTCAGCTGAATAAACCAACGGGCGCGAGTGACCTGCTATTCCATCTCAGCTTGGTTTTCGGGTAGAAGCAGACCGAGAAGATCGCGTTCCGCGCCTCGGTTCAAGGAAGAGCGATGTCCGATCGCAAGGTTTATCGATCAAGTTAACTGCGGCAGAACGAGAGACATTGAGTGGCGTTGCCAAAGGCAAACGTGGCAAACTCAAAATCGCTGCGTGGGAGGTTCAGCGAGCAAACGCGTTGCTGATGTGCGATGAAAGCGAAGCCGGACCAGCTTGGCCTGATGATCGCATCGCTGACGCTTATTGGACGACCACTCGATCGCTTGGGAACTGGAGGAAGCAAGCTTGTGACCGAGGCCCTTTGAGCCTGCTGGAACGGAAGGCTCGTGAGACTCCGCCAACACCTCCGATTCTCGATGGCGAAATGGAAGCTCGTTTGATAAAGATCGTCTGCTCGAGTCCTCCCGACGGTCGTTCGCGCCGGACGTTGCAGGTGCTGGCGGATGAACTAGTGCGATTGGAAATTGTGCATTCCATTTCCGACACGACGGTAGGCAGCGTTCAAAAAAAAACGAGCTGAAGCCTTGGCAGAAGTCGATGTGGTGCATTCCGCCTGAACAGGACGCCGCGTTTGTGGCCGGGATGGAGCAGGTTTTGCCGGTGTACGAGCGTCCGTATGATCCTCGCTTTCCGGTGGTCAATATGGACGAGCAGCTGATCCAGCTCGTTTCTCACACACGCACTCCATTGCCGATGCGTCCTGGCGACACGCAAAAGATCGACTACGAATATATACGCGAAGGAATGTGCAATGCGTTCATGTTCGTGCAGCCGCTTGGTGGGTGGCGTGAAGTTCACGTCAGTTCAAGCAGCACATCGAGGTGAATTTACCGAGATCGAGCGTGAGAATGTTCAGTTCTTCCATCTGTGGAGTGTAATGAGAATGCTGGATAGCTGATTCGCCAAAGCAACGGACTTAGATGGATTCTCTATATAGTTATTCTTACTCGTCGGTGCATTTGGACACTGCCGTGCTCGCCGCTAGCTCTGGTAGAGTGAGCGAAGCGGAACGCACCATGCGTCACCGACGTCTGAACGCACGAGCGCCCGATGGTGCGTTGCACGCATCCACAAGGGCTAAAATCGCCAGCTTATTTTCATCTCGTCTGCGCGTCTGGGAGTTAGAATGAGTATCCGAGAGTTTTGCCAGGTTGAGCGTCTGGCAGTCGCAATTGTGCACGTCCCCTAAACTTCGATTCCGGCCGAAGACATGAGCACGCGAAAAACAACGTACCTAGTTGTCACTCTTGTCTTGTGGATGCAGCCGACGATTGCGTTGGCTGCGATTCGTGGCTTCAGTGAAGACTTTTTAGATGGAAGCATCTCCGTTCCATTTCAATCGATAGCGTCTTCTCCCGGCGAGCTTACAGATGATGGACTTCGGGTCTTCGGGAAAAGTACTGGAGTCGAGTTGTACGCTGAGATCGCGGGCAATGGAAGTTTCCGGTCGGCAGTGGAATTCTCAATTATCGAGGGATTCTATCAGAGCAGCATTCGCCTCAATCATTCCGTCATATTTCGCGAGGAATTAATTTGGAGTGAATTTGAAAGGAGCACCGGTGAACCGGTGGCAGTCGTGAATTCACGCACTCACGATAAGATAACCGGAGCAGGTCTGGAAGCAGAGTTGCCGGATGAGGGCGCGATAGCGCGACTGGAAACGATCTATGTGGAATCGACAGATGAAGTATCGGTCATCTTTGACCGCGATGTTTCCGATGAGATTCCGCCAGCAATCGCAGGACCCTTCCTAACGCACGTCGACTTTTCCAAACGAAACGGGCACGGCTTTTCATTGTGGGTGATCTCAGACCTGGACGTAGAGCTAGACCTTTTGGTTCACAAGTTGTCAGTTGAGCCGTTGTACCCAATCGGTGATTTTAATGAAGACGAGATCATTGACGTTTTAGATATCGACCTATTGGCGGACGCAATTCGAAACGGATCATCTGAATCTGTGTTTGACATTGACTTCGACATCGAGGTTTCCGAACAAGACCATTGGGAATGGGTTCACGTTGCCAAGGGAACTTATTTTGGCGATGCAAATTTGGACGGAGAATTCAACAGCAGCGACTTCGTTCAGGTTTTTGCTGTTGGCGAATACGAAGACTCCATTGACGGAAACTCTGGCTGGGCAGAAGGTGATTGGAACGGCGACGGAGCCTTCTCATCGCAAGACTTCGTCCTCGCTTTTCAAGACGGCGGGTACGAAAAAGGGCCACGGCTCTCAGCTCACTTGGTTCCTGAACCTTCAACTTCAAGCACAGCTGTACTGCTGACGCCACTATTCGTCATGGTCATTCGTCGGTGCAACTGATTTCGGGATCGTCACGATAGTCCGTAATTGCCTTTCACCGTACAAGAACGAAAGGAACTGAAACCCAAAACAAGGAAACTCTGCGCTGCACAGCTATCGGCGGCGTTTCTTATCCTTGGCTTTGCCCTTTTCCTTCTTTCCCTTGCCTCGATGCTGATTCGATGAACTCCGCTGAGATGTTTTTCGTTTGCGAGCGTTTTTCGTTGGGCGGGCGATTGTTTCGAGTTTCTTGACGACGCGGAGGTCGAGCTCAAGATTGTCCATGTCGACTTTGGCGATTTTGACCAAGAGAGTGTCGCCAATTCGATATTCGTTACCCGCTCGGAA
>JAGQPC010001227.1 GCA_020426925.1 Planctomycetales bacterium
GAAAAAGCTCAAAACAAAGATATGAACGTTTTCGCCGAGCCTACCAGGAAGGCAAGACGAACGAATTGTCGCTCTATCGGAAGAAGGAAAAGGATCAAGACTTTTCAGACCGAGACCACCGCTCGAAGAAGGACCGTCGTCGCCACTACCTTGGAAACTATGTGCGTTGGCTTTGGAAGTTCTGGCCAACGGTAGTGTTGCTGGTCGTGCTTTCACTGCTGAGTGCGGTTTTGGAACTTGCTCATCCGCTGTTCTTGCGGCACATACTGGACAATGTCTTGCTCAGTGACACACTTGCCACAGCAGAGCGGATTCACCAACTGCATCTGATCGGCAGCGGCTTGCTGGTTGTCATTCTTCTTGGCCAGTGCATCAGCGTCTTCAAAAACTATCGTACTCGGACATTGAATTTGCACGTGATGATCTCGTTGCGACGGTCACTCTTCGATCGACTTCTGCACCTGTCGCTTGTTGACTTGACCGACATGAAAACGGGCGGCGTGATTTCGCGGCTTTCCGGTGACGTGAACACGACGTCAGGTTTGCTGCAGCTCGGGTTGATCTCACCAGGCGTTTCGCTGATCCGGTTGGTGCTCGCGATTGGAATGCTGTTCTATCTGAACTGGCGGTTGGCGTTTGCGGCGATTACTGTTTTACCGGTCGCAGTCGCGATCAGCTTCCTGGTAGCTAAACGAATTCGTCCCATTTACCGAGCCGTACGAGACGATGCTCAACACGTCGACGGGAGAGTCGGCGAAACGTTCGGTGGCATTCGAGTCGTGCGAGGGTTTCAGCGTGAGGCTCTGGAATCGCTGAACTACAACATCGGTCGTCATGAAATTGTTCGCAAACAACTTTTTGCGGAACGGCGCGAAATTGCGCTGTGGACGGTTTGGGGATTCATGATGTCGTGCGTCGGGCTGGTGACTGTCTGGTTTGGTGGATACTTGCAAGTGAACGGCCGAGCCTCCATCGGTGACATCATGGCGTTTCAGTGGTACGCCATGTTGTTGCTCAATCCTGTCTGGCAAATCGTGAACTCGTTTTCGGAGCTGCAGCGTTCGCTCGCCGCAATGGAGAGAGTCTTTGAGGTCTTGGAAATGCAGCCAGACAAACCAGACCGCAAAGACGCAGTTGACGCTCCTGCCACAGTCGAAAGTGTCGAATTCCGCAACGTCGATTTTCAATACAACGAAGGCATACCCGTTCTCACGGACTTCTCGGTTTGCATTCCTGGTGGCAGCGTCGTCGCGTTGGTCGGACGAAGTGGAGCGGGCAAGACGACCGTAACCGACTTGGTGGCTCGATTCTACGACCCGACGAACGGTTGCATTCTTGTGAACGGAAAAGACATTCGAGATTTTCGACTGGCTACGTATCGCAATCTTTTGGCAGTCGTTCAGCAAGACGTGTTCTTATTCGATGGCAGCGTGGCAGAGAACATCGTTTATGGCGACTCGTCTGCGTCGTTCGAAGAAATCCTCGACGCCGCCAAGCGAGCGAACGCCGATCAGTTTATCCAAGAGCTACCGAAGGGATACGAATCGCTGATCGGCGAACGAGGTGTGAAGCTTTCAGGTGGTCAGGCGCAGCGACTATCGATTGCACGAGCCATCCTCGCCAATCCACAGATCCTCATTTTGGACGAGGCAACAAGTAACCTCGATACAGAAAGCGAGCAGCTCATTCAGAGTTCCATGCGAGAACTCCTGGCCGGCCGCACAACCTTCGTTGTCGCTCACCGACTAAGCACAATCACCGACGCCGATTTAATCCTAGTGCTCGACGAAGGAAAAATCGTCGAACGCGGAACGCATTCTGAACTGATGGAACGACAAGGTCTGTACACGGAAATGGTGAAACGGCAACAAGAGTCGATGGCGACAAATGCGTAAACGGCACCACCAGCAGCGCCCAAACTTGCATCCTAGTTTACCGCTCACCAGCGGGGAAGCATTCGCATCGGTGCGAAGCAACTCTGTTTGGGTAAGATGTCGACCGAAAAAATGAGCTCGCAGTTGAGTTAAGCCTCGTTAACAACGCTGAAAATTAGGCGGAAACTGTGAGCAAGATCGTTGACTCTATCGATTATTCCAATTAATCTCGTGGCGTCGC
>JAGQPC010001228.1 GCA_020426925.1 Planctomycetales bacterium
CACCGCCAAAAACCGCGATCGACACCTCCGGCAAAGCCAGAGGCTTCCATTGCGAACCGCTCAAAGCGGTAGTTTAGTTTAATTGGTTACTGGTTATTCGGTTCTAAAACAAACTTCCTTGGGACGGCCCGTGACGTTGAATGCTGGCGACTGTCAGCTCCCGCTTGGGACTTCCCCGTAGGCGTGTGAGACAGCTGGCAGACCAAGCACAAAAACGTTCCTGGCACGGTCGGCACACCGCACACCTAAATGTCCGGCCAAGATACTCGAACTTCCTTCTCGACGATCGAGGGGCACCCTGCCAAGAGTCGGCTATGCGCCGCTGACGTCAGACGGCTCACAGTTGCCATCCTTGTCACGCAGAGGAGCATATATCGTTCCGTCGTAATCAGAGCAAATGGGAGGTAATGGACGTCGATGCCAGTAGTTGACCAGCAAGGTCAATCGCAATTCGGAAGATTTTCGATCACGTTCAGGTGAGCTCGCTTGTTCGGATCGTCCCCAATTGGGTATGACCCCATGCCGGAGAGTTCCCGGGAACACGACATAGCGATTGGCGACAGCGTCTATGGACTTGGCAAATTCCGCCTTTTCCGGGACTCTCGACTTTCCATCAGGCCCGATCACCTGATCGAGAATCACCGTTGGGCTGGAAGGAAAATCGTTTAGATAGAGAACGCTCGCAAGCAACGGGTGGACGGACTCGCCTGTTTTCCTCTTTAATGCTAAATCGCGGTCAAAATGGAAACGCAACTCCTTTCCGTAGCCTAGCCGTCCGAGCCACCATTCCGTTCCAATACATTGGGGTGAGGGTGAAACGAGCCTGAGCAATTCTGTAATGGTCTCTTCAACAACGTTGGTAGGCACTGCACCGCGAGGAAACCAGAAGTTCGTCGTGTAACTTCCATTGCCTGTCATACGCTCGCGACCCACCACGCGCACGGCACGAGTCAGTCTCTCAAAAAGCGCACTAGGCACCGCTTCTTCGAAAACACAGATTTCAACGTCCTGAGTGGACTGCGCTTGCTCAGCCATTGCGTTCAACTCCCTAGCAGGGGCACGTGCTATACAGTTCTTTTGCTTTGAATGGGGGCTCTCTCGAATCTTAATCAGCCAAACGGTGACTCGCTAGAATCAAAAAAACTCAAATGGTCTTATAGGCCGTTTTTCGCTACCCGTTTCGTCACAATCGGCTAATTCATTCGGTCTCTGGGCGGAAGTGAAAAACTTGGAACGCCGATAGGACCGAACCTCCGACGTCGGAGAACCAACTTCGACGCTAGCACTTGCTGGGTGGAGAGTGTCTATGTAATAGTCACCGTCAATGGCATGAGTGGTGTAATCAGACGCACCCCAACACATGCGGCCAAATAACGATGGCGGCTAGCATCATTGCCCTCAACCGCAGTCGTTTATCAGCTCGAAGAAAAATACGCAGTGTGAACTGCCACATGGCTTGTAACGGTGACCGATGGTTCCGTGAGTTCTTGTTTTGTCCCGACCCGCCGAAGTCTCGCTAAGTCCATTTTATGTTTCGAGTTTTGCCTGTACTGCTAGCGTTTGTGATGGTTTCGGCTGTCGGCTGCGCACTACCGGATTTTGTTCGCAGGCATCACGAGAGCGAGTTGCTCCGTTATCCGGATCCGGAACCGTCAACAGTTCACTGGGAGAATTACGATCGCATCGAAATCACTCCACCAAGTGCCACTCCCTACGAGGACCGGCAGGCCAGCTTGGACTTCGACTTTACACTCGACGATGCGGTGGCGGCGGCGCTGAGTCATTCGGGCATTGTGCGCGTGTCGCAAGGCGGCTCGGTCGAGGCAAGTTCTGACACGGCACACGACGTCGCCGCAGAACATGAGCGAGTCCGTGAGGCGTTAGCGGCGTTTGATGCTAGTTTTGAATCCAGTTTTGTTGGAAGTAAGAAGAAGCGTCCGCCTAATTCGTTTTTTGGCCCTGGTCTTACCGAACTCTTGCGTCGTGACGAAGCGGCATTCAATGTCGGGCTCACAAAGCCGTTGCGAACGGGTGGAGGCGCGTCATTGCGTTACAACCCTAACCCCGGCTATTTTTTCATCCCGCAGCCCGACCCAGACGTCTTCAATCCACGACACGTTGGTCGCTTGGAGATCGGCATCGAGCAACCGCTAATGCGGAACGCAGGTGTTGGCTTCAACACGATTCCAATCAAGATCAGCCAGATTTCAATCGACCAATCTGCGTGGAAGTTCAAGCAATCTGCAATGGAGTCGGTTCGCAGCGTCTGTGTCGCCTACTGGGATTTGTATGCAGCCCAGGCAGCACTAAAGTCGGTTGAGGAAGTTATTCCTCTGCTCGAAGAAATCGTGAGGTTACAGCAAGCGGCGCTTACGACAGAGTGGGTGATCGAAGCCGACGTGGCGAAGGCCTACGGACAACTGCACCGCTTTCAAGAAGAACGATTGGACCGCCAATCAGACATCGCAGAAGTGGAATTGCGGCTAAGGAATCTTGTCGGAGCGCCTTCAGCTGACGGCAGGAACCTGGTTCCGGCAAGTCAACCGTTCACGGACTCCATCAGATTCGATTCGACCGCCCTGCTAAACGAGGCGATGACAAATCACCCCGATATCGTGCGCCAACGCCTCGATGTGCGGTTGCGAAAACTCGAATTAGTGCAGGCAGAAAACGCCCTTCTACCTCAAATGGATTTTGTGGCCCTGTACCGAATGAACGGCCTAGGTGACAATCTGGGCGACGCGATCGAACAGATGGCGACAGCCGAGGTTGCAGATTGGGAGTTAGGGGCACT
>JAGQPC010001229.1 GCA_020426925.1 Planctomycetales bacterium
GGCGCTGGAAACCGCTTCAATTAGGGAATCCACCGCGACTTGACGCCGCTGTTGCGACACCGCAACAAGCCCAGTCGCCGAAACACAGATCAACAGAAGGATGGCGGTCACCAAAATAGCCACAACGGGATTTCGTCTTACCCACCGAATACCCTGGCCTACAACTCCAGGAGGGCGCGCGGCGATTGGCTTTCCATCAAGATAGCGGATCAGATCGTCCCGCAAATCACTTGCACTCGGATAGCGCGCCGCCGGCGTCTTTTCCAAACATTTCAGACAAATCGTTTCCACATCCTTCGGGATCCCAGCAACAAGTTTTTTAGGTCTGACCGGCAGCTGCTCGAGCACAGCTGATAACGTATCGAGCACAGTCGCGGCCACAAACGGCGGTCGTCCCGTCAAGAGCTCGTAGAGGATCGCGCCCATGGAGTAGACGTCTGCACTTGGGCCGACTGCGTGTTTCCTCGTGATTTGCTCTGGTGACATGTAGCTGGGAGTGCCGAGAAGCGTATCCTCATTAGTAAGATCGGCCGGTGAATCGATCCAGCGCGCCAATCCGAAATCCGTGATCACCGGTTCCTCTTGGGACGTCATCAAGATATTCGTGGGCTTTAAATCGCGATGCAGAACTCCCGACGTGTGGACCGCATGCATGGCATCGGCTAGACGTGCGACAAGTCGGCAGGCCGCCTTGGGTTGCAGAGGAACCGCCTGAGCCCAGTCGTTGAGCGTTGGACCATCGATGAATTCCATGACCAAATACATCGTACCTTCATGGACGATCGCGTCATAAACGCGAACTACGTTAGGATGACGAATGGTTCCTACGATCTGCGATTCACGAACGAACCGTTCTCGATGTTGAGCTGACAGCGCTGGCGACAACAGTAGTTTAACAGCGACATTGCGATTAAGTGACGCTTGACGTCCACGGAACACGACGCTTGATGCGCCACGTCCGATTTCTTCTAGAATTTCGAGCCCAGGAACTTTTGAATTCAGTACCAAATCACTTTCTGAACCCGTATCGCAATCGGCGTTTTCCGCATTTGCTCCATTGAAGACGGAACTAAATGTAAATTGCAGTTCCAAATGCCGCGCGTACTGCGGAAATCGCTGCTGGTATTCCTGCAGCTGTGGCTGATCTCCCAGTTCTCGCCGCAGCTCCAACTCGCCACAGATTAGGACGAGGCCGTCTTCGCCACTTTCTTCCGTGACTTCCGGCAACAGACGTAGGTATTCTTCCACCCAGACGCCATACAAACCTCGCCATCGTCTCGATTGATCTTCGCGAAGCAAGTCTAGCCACAGGCTCCGTGGCAACGAACGGACCTTCGCGACGACGCCATCCACTGTCGGCCAAATGGCCTGATCAACGTCATATTTATTGAGTGCCATGCAAAATCGACCGGTATCTACGAATCTTCTTCAAGTCGTTTGGCAATTAAACGCATTGCGCGATGGTATTGTTTTCTCCGTGCCTCTGCGGTACCGCCAAGTTTCTCGGCTATCTCGTTCCATTCGGCTCCATTGTGCCTGTGTTCTGCGACCAATCGCGTGTCTTCGTCGAGCATCCCATAAATCCGTTCCACTAGGTCTGAATCGATTGCCCGCTGTTCGGGACCTGGTGACACGGCGATAAGTGAATCAACTGCTTCCGGCGATCCGCTCGTTCGCCGCACGTCACGGCATAGCCGGAACTCACGTCGAACTCGCATAGCAACTTTATTTCGGGCCATGGCTGTCAGGAGCCCAACGAGTTGTCGCGGCTCTTGCAAGTCGAACGCACCGTCAGAAAATCGCACGAAGAAACTCCCCAAAACTGACTGACAAATGTCCATAGAATCATATTGCCGTCTCATTGCCGGATCGGACAAACGAGTTCGAATTGCAACGCGAATAGCAAATTCGTACTCTTTGACCAATTCGGCAGCGGCGTTTTCATCGCCGTCCCGAACTAGGCTTAAAAGACGTGTGAATTCAGAGTTAGCGTCCATGGATGAATGAACTACGACGTTTTCACGCCTCTTCGATAGAAACCAACCTTATGACAGAACCAGGGCACGCTACCACCGAGCGGCTAATCTGCAGTCTAGCTCAACACCACGCTACCTGCACTGGTCAGCAACAGGAAGCGACTCTGGCGTGGGGCTGGAGTAATCCAACTGCGAAGTGTAGACAGCGAACCCGAGAGCCACGCATTCAACGCCTAAAGTTCTCTCTGTGGGAGCCGCTACATTCCGATCAGCACGTGCCACGCCGCAGTACTTTGCGTCGCGTGCAAATCAGTACTGCCGGCGTCGTTTTTGGAACATGTGCAAAAGGACAAGTCACCCCGTCAAGGTTAGCAAGACTTCGATTTGAAGTTTGTTGCGAAGCCACCGTCCAGACGTTAAGTGGTGACCTTGGTGTCCTCTGCCGAATTGAAGTCGGAAACATTTTCCTCGTAGTACCACTTAAAACCTTCGTTGGCTCCAAGTTCGGTAAAGAGATCGGGTTCGTAGCGTTTGATCGTATCAAACTTGAAGCTGTCGGCACCAGTGCCACCGAATAGGTAATCGATGACATCATCATAGGGTGAATAGTGATGAGCCTCATCGTCCTTTGTTACGACTTCGATCGGTTTGCGTTTTCCTCCACCAAAGAGAAAATCATTTCCTGAGTTGCCAAACAACCAATCAACGTCAGATCCGCCGTCAAGATAGTCGTTGCCTGTGCCGCCACTGAGCGTGTCATTGCCCGAGCCTCCGTACAGATGATCGTCACCCGCGTTGCCGTAGAGGTAGTCCGGTCCTTGGTCGCCAAACAGTTTGTCCGCTCCCAAACCGCCTAAGAGCACATCGTGGCCGGCGCCGCCAAACAGATAGTCGTCTCCATCCTCGCCGTACAGAATGTCGTTGCCACCAAATTCAGAAACGTCCAAAACATTTCCATCGTATTCGTCGACAAACACAGAATCTGTTTTTTCGTTGAAGTCTCCAGAGATGGCGTCATTGCCGGTACCTCCGTAGAGGACATCGCCGTCCAATCCGCCGATCAGCACATCGTCGCCGG
>JAGQPC010001230.1 GCA_020426925.1 Planctomycetales bacterium
TGCGAACACAGCTCGAAAAACTAGAAGCGCGGACGCTGTTGACTTCCAATGTGATTATTTCAGAAATCATGTCGTCGAACGATTCCATACTCCGCGACGAAGATGGATCGAGTCCGGATTGGATCGAGCTCTACAACTCGGGGGCATCGGAGGCTGATCTTACGGGCTTGCACCTGACCGACAATGTCAACAACCGAACAAAATGGGAACTGCCAGGTGGATCGCTGCAGCCTGGTGAATCGATTGTTGTGTTCGCATCCGGCAAAGATCGTGCCGTTGTCGGTAGTCCTTTTCACACGAACTTCAAGCTGGCGTCTGATGGCGAATATGTCGGGCTCTATGACGTAGACGGTCGGACCGTGATTTCAGATTACGCATCACTGCCCGGGCAATTCACTGATATTTCATACGGTGTTTCGCAAAACCTGACGTCTCGCACGCTGATTACGGCAGGTGGCGACGCAAAGGTTCTGTTGCCGACGGCAGGCAATGATGTTGCTGCAGCCAGTTGGACCGGCGTCGAGTTTGACGATGCGACGTGGGCTGGCCACAAAACAGCTGTAGGCTTCGACGCCGACGCATCGGACGGAGATTTTTCCTCCGTCATCCATGCTGATGGTGGGCTGACTACCATGCAGGGCTCGACTCCGTCTGCGTATGTGCGTCAAACGTTCGATCTTCCGGACGCCGACTCATTTCCACAGTACAAAGATCTGTCGATTGACGTCAACTACGATGATGGCTTCGTCGCGTATCTAAACGGCGAGCAGATCTTGAGCGTTAACGCTCCCGAAACTCTTGCGTGGAATTCGACTGCTACAGAAACGCACGGTGGAATTGCCGACGTCATCGACTACCAAGACTTCGGCGGGGCACAAGGCGATTTTACGGTTTTGGGTGACGCTGCTTGGGGAGGCGATATCATTCAGCTGACTCCGTCGGCTGCGAATCAAAACGGAGCCGTCTGGCGCAGTAGCCCAGTTAAGTTTGGAAGCGACTACACCTTTGAAGCTTCGATGGTCTTCGACATCCACACACCGGGCGGTCCGTTCATCGACGGCGATGGTATCGGTGCCGAGGGAATGACATTTGTTTTGCAGGCCAATGACAATAACGTGATTGGTCAAGGCGGAGCGAGTCTTGGACTGGAAGGGACTGGGATGACCTTCCTAGCAATTGAACTAGATTCGAACGCGGCAGGTGTGTTCGACGAAGGTGAAACGCTGGCAAGCCACATCGGCGTAGACACAAACGATGGCAGCCTGGGCCGCACCGCTATCTCTCGATTCAATGGAGATGCGTTTTTCCCTGGCGAGCCTGGGCCTGGCAGTAATTTCTCGTACGTCTGGGTGAACTACGCTGGTGAAACGAAGATGCTCGACGTTTACTACGCAACGAGCGATCAGAAGCCGGCCGAGCCCACGCTATCGGTCGAAGTCGATTTGAACGAGCTGTTTTCGGACACTCCGGAACTGTTTGCCGGTTGGACCGCGACAACCAGTGGCTCGTACAACGGACACGACGTGCGATCGTTTGACATGATCACAGGCGTCGGCGAATTAGGCCGAGAGGCCGAATCGTTCGACATCGCTGCGCATGTCGACAAACTACGTCCTGGAAAGAACGTTCTGGCTGTGCATGGCTTGAATATCAACGCCGGTGACGAAGACTTCTTGCTGTCGACCACTTTGAGCGTGAACGAAGTCGTGTTGGGAGATCGCAATTTCTTCGCGACACCTACTCCGGGCGAGCTGAACGGTCAGGCCACGCTCGCTCCTGGCGGCGCGGTAACGATATCCGAACCAACAAAAGTGTTCACCGAGCCGTTTACTGTTTCGATTAGTGCGGAGCACGCAAACGCCGTGATCCGCTACACCACCGATGGCACTTTGCCGACGGAAGAATCGCCGGTTTATACCGCACCGATGACAATCACAGCGCAGACCCGGCTTCGTGCTCGCGCATTCGAGCCCGACAAATCGCCCGGTCCAGTCTCAACTTCTGGTTTCATTAAAGTTGCGGCCGAGCTGGTGAACTTCGAAAACACCGGCAAGCCGTTCGAGTCAAACTTGCCCGTGATCATCGTCGATTCGTTCCAATCGCGACGTATCAACAGTGACACTCGTCGGATGACGCCGAGCTCCGCTGTGTTCCTGGAAGTGGGTGAAGACGGAACCACCGGTTTGTTCGACACTCCCGAATTGACAACGCGTGTGGGAATGAGGATTCGCGGTCAGACTTCAGAGGGATTTGCAAAGAAGCAATACGCGGTGGAGTTCATTGGCGATGGAGTCGACGACACGGAGCGCTACGTGGCTGCCGAGCTGGACGATGTCGCCCACTCGGTGTTTGGTTTCCCGGAGGAATCCGATTGGGTACTAAACGGGCCGTATTCTGATAAGAGCCAGTTAAATAACTACCTCACGTTCAATTGGTATAACAAGATCGGGACATACGCGCCGCGAACTCGATTGGTCGAATTGTTCGTGAATACGGATGAAGAGCTAAATATGGCGGACAGCTATCGCGGTACGTACGTGATGCTGGAGAAGATCAAAGTTGATAGTAACCGCGTCGACATCACGCCTCAGGATCCGGGAAATAACTCTGGTAACGCGATAACAGGCGGATACGTTTGGAAGAAAGACAAGACCGGTGCGGAAGATCTGAACATCCGAACCGGAGTCCAAAATCAAGAAGTCCGCATTATCGAACCATCGTGTTCCGATGTGGGACGCAACTCGGAAACGCGAAAGGCCACGTGCACAACAGGCGAAATCTCTGATCAGCAGATCGAGTGGCTGACGGACTATTTGACTGAATTCGAAGGAGCGTTGTATGGCGACGACTTCATGGATCCGGTGAATGGCTATGCGAAATATGTAGACGTCGACTCGTGGGTCGACACCTGGTTGATGGTGGAATTCACGAAGAATATCGACGGATTCCGATTGAGCACCTACTACTACAAGGACCGCGGAGGCAAAATCAAGCAAGGCCCTGCGTGGGATTACAACTTGTCACTCGGAAACGGTAATTACCTACAAGGTGCGTTCCCGAATGGCTGGTATAGCTCGGGCATCGGCGGAGCCGATTATCCATATTGGGATCGGTTGTTCGAAGACCCAGCGTTCTCGCAGAAAGTGTCCGAGCGTTGGGCAGAACTGCGCAAGGGACCGCTGTCGGAGGAAAACGTGCTTGCCGACATCGAAGCAGCCGTTGGGTTGCTTTCCAATAACAACCCTAATCTTGATCATCCGGCACCGGGTGAACCATCAAATCCGGTTTCACGCAATTTTGCTCGATGGACAACTAGATCCTACAGCACAGATACTTATGCCTGGCCAAACTGCTTCTTCGGCCAAGGCGCCTGTCCTCGTTCGCCGCTCCCTAACGGCCGATCGCCAGAGACCTACGGTGACTTTGTCGACATCATGAAGTGGTTCGTAGTTGAGCGTGGAATCTGGATGGATTCGCAACTTGTTCCGCCAATCACAGCCACGCCGCCAGCCGGTGTCGTAAAACCATCGACGAAGGTCACGCTCGAGGGACCCGAAGGTTACGAACTGTTCTATACGCTTAATGGGTCCGACCCAGAAGAACCGTTGTTGATCAAGGGGCAGCACACCTTGATCGGTGAAAACGCAGCCGGTCGCATTGCGGTGCCAACCAGCAGCGCGATGATCGACGCGTGCGAAGGATTTAACGTTCCCGATCCGACCAAGTGTTTTATCGGGCCTGACTATGTACTTGGAAGTCACGGCGAAACGTGGACCGACGTGACTCTTGGCGTTGGCTATGATGACGGTACAGACTTTGACAGTCTGATCACAACCGATCTCGCGGGCCAGCTAAAGGGCAACGCGTCGTCGTATCTGATGGTCGAATTCGATTTACCGGAAGCACTGGAATCGATAGCCACTGGAATATCGCTGGACGTTCGCTACGACGGTGGATTTGCCATGTATAGCTGGCGAGAATCGTTGAACGCGCCAGTCGAAATTGTGCGTGCAAACATTGAAGGCACGGGCCGTCGATTCCCAATCCGACCGTTGACGTTCGATCAAACATCAGAAGCAGATCGACCTGATGCGGACGCGATGGCGTTCGAAACGATCGACGCCTCTGTACTTTTGCAGTACCTGAATCCTGGCAAGAACACTGTTGTTTTCCAGCTCGCGAATGATGCGGCCGGCAGCGACGATTACTTGTTCGACTTCCGTCTGAATTTGGAGACGACTCAAGAAGAGATTTCACCATTCGTGTTACGCTACGATGGCCCGATTACGGTCACCGAAAACACGACGATCTTTGCAAAAGGGTTCGACGCCGACAGCAATGACTGGACTAACGGCATTGTTGCCAGCTATGTCACCGACGTTCCTGATTTGGCGATCACTGAACTGCACTACAATCCTCTGCCACCAACCGCTGAAGAACTTGCGGCCGTGCCCGGAGCCAGCCCTGATGACTTTGAGTTCGTGGAGGTCCTGAACACTACAGGCCGCGAAGTTAACCTGTTCGGCTTGAAGTTCACCGATGGTGTCGACTTTACCTTCGGCGACGTCTCACTAGCCGATGGTGAACGAGGCGTCGTTGTCAGCAACGCAGCGGCGTTCGCGGCTCGATACGGCAGCGACATCAAAGTCCTTGGTGATTACAACGGCGTGCTCAGCAACGGCGGCGAACAAATCACGCTCGCCGACACGTCCGAGAATCCAATTGTCTCGTTCAGCTACAGCGACAACCGTTTGTGGCCCGCCGCCGCTGACGGAGTTGGTGCATCCTTGACGATCAAAGACGCGATCAACACTCCTGTTTCGCTGTACGGAAAGAGCTACAACTGGATGGCGAGCCAAGAATTTGGCGGATCGCCAGGTACCGCGGGTCTTGCACCGACGGGCGTTGTGATCAACGAAATTCTCAGTCGAACAGACGCCGATGGAAATGACGCCGTTGAGCTACTCAACATGTCAGGCGCCACGGTCGACGTCAGCGGTTGGTATCTATCCGATTCCAGCGACAACTTCTTGAAGTATCAAATTCCAGCGGGAACTTCAATTCCTGCTGCGGGTACGCTCGTGATTGACGCCACCGCATTCAATGCGGATCCCAACGCTGAAAATAGTTTTGGGCTCAGTGGCACCGACGGCGACGATTTGTACGTGACGATCGCCGTTGACGGCAAGGCCTTGATCCTGGTTGCCGAAGCTCACTTCGATGCTTCGCTCGAGGGTGAGTCGTGGTCGCGATACCCGAACGGCTATGGTCGTCTGGCACCGACGCCGGTTTCGTTAGGTGAACCGAACACACGTTATCCTCGCGTCGGTCCCGTTGTAATCAGCGAAGTCAATTACAATCCGGGTGCACCTACCGCGGCGGCGCTCGCGATCGATCCGGACATCAGTTCCGCCGATCTGGAGTTCATCGAGATCTACAACTCGGCTACCGAAACAGTTCAGACGACGGACTGGCGAGTGAACGGTGGAGCACGTTACAACTTTGATCTCAATTCGAGCCTGCCAGCTGGATCGACGTCGTTGTTGATCTCGTTCAATCCGCTCGATGCGACCCGTCTGGCAGCGTTTAAAGCACATTACGGCATCGGTGACGAAGTCAACATCTTGGGCAACTACACCGGTCAACTGGACGGTGACGAAGATCGAATCACTCTGTACGGTCGCGATCTGTCGTTGGCCGATCAACCGGTTGTTCTGCCGTTGATTACTCAAGACGAAGTCTACTACGACAGCAGCGGGCTTTGGCCAACCGAGGCCGACGGAACCGGCATGACGTTGCAGCGAGTTGCAGTCGATCAGTACGGCAATTTGGCTACGTCTTGGATGGCTGGCGAAGCAACTCCAGGTGCGACGTCGTTTGTTGGCGGAATGCCAGGCGATCTTAACGGTGATCGTGTCGTCGACGCGGCAGACATCGACCGCATGTGCACTGAAGTTCACGCTGCTACGCCCGCCGCTGCATTTGACCTAAACGGCGATGGCAGTGTCGACCAGGCCGATTACAAGTACTTGATTCGAGACATTCTCCGTACAACTCCTGGAGACGCGAACTTGGACGGTGCGTTTGATTCGCGCGATCTGGTGCAAGTCTTCCAAGGTGGACAATACGAAGACAACGTGACCGGCAATGGCTCGTGGGCAAATGGAAACTGGAACTGCGACGGCGAATTCACGACTCGTGATTTCGTGGCCGCATTCATGGTCGGCGAGTACATCCGTGAAGCAACGGCGGTTGATCGAACGATTGACAACAGCCAAATCGCGGGCGCGTTAAACACGACCGAAGATGTCGAAAACCTCGGCAGTCCTGCGGGACACGACGTTATCACCCTCGAGCAAAATAGACGCCCTGTTGTCATCGAATTGAATGACGCAACATGGTCAATCGCCGATTCGCGCGACCGACTCTTTGCTCAGGCAGCAGAGGCTGATGAGCTGGACGACGATTTGCTCAAAGCGATCCTTTAATCCGCGAATTCACCTTTTGGGGAATCTCATTCGGGCGGCTTTGGTCGCCCGTT